>NZ_PSVY01000026.1:0-46825 GCF_002932635.1 Rathayibacter sp. AY1D1 | reverse complement strand
ATCGAGGCGGCGGCGAGGACGAGTCCGTAGAGGACGGCGCCGACGCGGATCCGCGTCGGCGCCGTCCTCTACGGACTCGTCCTCGCCGCCGCCTCGATCGGCCTGCTCGTCGTCTCGGCCGACCCGGTGCTGCGCGCGCAGGTCGTCGAGCGCGGGATCACGCTCGAGCCCGGCGCCGCGCTCGCCCTGGCCGTCGCGGCGCTCGGCGCCATGGCGCTCCTCCTCGCGCTCGCCCGCCTGCTCGACCGCCGCGCCGCTCGCGACGACGGCTGACCCCGGCGCGGGACGCCGGGTGCTCGCAACCCCCTGCTCCGCATCCGCCGAGAGGCGCAGACTCGTCCCGGGCGATCGCCCGCCACCCCCTGGAGACGAGACCATGCCCTTCTGCGCCCTTGAGAGCCTCCGCTGATGGAGCTGGGCATCGCCGCGATCGTCGGCGTCTCGGTCCTCGTCGCGGTCGCCGTCTTCTCGCGGCGCCTCGGCGTCGCCGCCCCGATCGTCCTCGTGCTCGCCGGCGTCGGCCTCTCGTACATCCCCGGGGTGCCGGAGGTGGTCGTCCCGCACGAGTGGGTGCTCGACGGCGTGCTGCCGCCACTGCTGTACGCGGCGGCGCTCAGCGTCCCGTTCATCGACTTCCGCCGGAATCTCACCACCATCACCGGCCTGTCGGTCGTGCTGGTGCTGATCTCGGCGGCCGGTGTCGGCGCGCTCCTCTTCCTCCTCCTCCCCGAGCTCGGGCTGGGCCTGGCGATCGCCGTGGGCGCGATCATCAGCCCGCCCGACGCCGTCGCCGCGACCTCGGTCGGCCGGCGGCTCGGCCTCCCGCCGCGGCTGCTCACCCTGCTCGAGGGCGAGGGGCTGATCAACGACGCGACCGCGCTGGTCCTCCTCCGCTCGGCCCTCGCCGCCGCCGCGGGGACGCTCGCGACGCCGTGGGCCGCGATCGGCGACTTCCTCTACGCGGTCGTCGTGGCCGTCGTGGTCGGGTTCGTGGCCAGCGTCGTCACCGTCTTCGTCCGCTCGCGGCTCGAGGACCCGGTGCTCAACACCGTCCTCTCCTTCATCGTCCCCTTCGTCGCGTTCATCCCCGCCGAGGGCCTGGGCGCCTCGGGCGTGCTCGCCGTGGTCGTCGCCGGCCTGCACACCGGGCACGCCTCCCCCCGCGCTTTCACCGCCCAGTCGCGGGTGAACGACCGGATCAACTGGCGGACCGTGCAGTTCCTGCTCGAGAACGGCGTGTTCCTGCTGATCGGTCTCGAGATCCGCTCGCTGATCCACGACGCCGACAGCGCACGCCTCTCCGTGCCCGGAGCGGTCGGGATCGGCCTGATCGCGGTGGTCGGGCTGATCGTCGTGCGCTTCCTCTGGGTCGGCCCGGTCCTCCTCGGCGAGCGCTGGCAGACCCGCCGGGCCGAGCGCCGGGCCCGCGAGCAGAAGGAGCTGCTCGAGTCGCCCGAGGCGCAGGAGCTGCCGAAGGAGGAGCGCGGCCGGGCGAAGCGGCGCTACCTGCTGCGGCGCAGCGACTACCGGCACTTCAGCCGCAACGGCATCGGCTGGCGCGGCGGTCTGGTGCTCGGCTGGTCCGGGATGCGCGGAGTGGTGACCCTCGCGGCCGCGCAGTCGCTGCCCGAGGACATCCCCTACCGCCCGCAGCTCGTGCTGATCGCCTTCACCGTGGCCGTCGCGACCCTGCTGATCCAGGGCAGCACGCTGCCGCTGCTGATCCGGGCGCTGGGCATCCGCGGGATCGACGTGCCCGAGGACCAGCGCGCGCTCGCGGGCCTGCTCGACGAGATCACCGAGAAGGGCCTCTCGGTGCTGGAGCACCCGGGCGACGCCGTCGAGGGCGCCGACGGCGTCGCTCCGGACGTCCTGGAGCGGGTGCGGCAGACGTCGTTCCTCCGCTCCGAGGCCGCCTGGGAGCGCTCGCGCGGCACGGAGAGGTCGGTCGCGGACACTCCGCACCGCCTCTACCGAGCGCTGCGCCTCGCCGTGGTCGCGGCCGAGCGGGAGGCGCTGCTGGACGCGCGCTCGCGCCGCGCCTACCCGCAGCGCATCCTCCGCGATGCCCAGTCGCTGCTCGACCTCGAGGAGACGCGGCTCCGCGTGCGGCGGGGCTCCGAGTCCTGAGGGCTCGGGATCGTGACGATCGTTCCCGGGGATGCCCGCGCTGATCCGCGCCCTGTGGAGGAGCGCCGAGCTCCTCGAGTGCGCCATCCGGATCGACCCCTCGGACCACGGCCGTCCGGCCTCCCCGGCAATAGCCCGCCGATGCGTCACCCCCCGTTAAGCCCGCGCGCCCCGCTTCCTCTGGCACTGCCGTCGCCCCGCCCGTAACCTGCGGATCGCCTGAGAACCGGAAGCTCGATTCGCCCGCACTCGAAGAGGGGTGGCGGGCCGGGGCGGATCCCCTCGGGGGATATCACGAGGGCCGATCCGCGCGCCAGCCCTCGCAGAGAGGGCAGACGGGGCGCTGAGAGGAACGCTATCCCGTGCGGCGCCGGAGCGCACGCCTCACTTCGTTCGAGTGCTCTCAGGTCCAGTCGAGAGCGGAGCGCTCGGCCCAGTAGCGGGCCGGATCCACGGCGAGCGCCGGGAGGTCCGGGAGCTCCCGGGGCTGCGCGCGCAGGTTGGCCCGCAGCTGCTCCGGAGTCGCCGCGCCGCTCAGCACGACGTCGGCCCAGGGCTGCGCGAGGACGGCCCCCAGGGCGACGGCGTCCGGCGCGGCGCCGGCGTGCTCGATCGGGTGCGCCACGAGCCTCCCGTTGGCGAGGGCCTCCTTGACCACCACCAGCCAGCCGTCGTCGTGCGCGGCGGCGAGCGCCCGGCCCGCGGACTGCTCGAGCGGGTTCCAGGTGCTCTGGACCGCGCTGAACGGCGACTCCGGGATCGCGCGGGCGAGCTCGATCACGCGCGCCTGCTCGGGTCCGCTGGTGGAGAGGCCGACGCGCACTCCGGAGCCGGCGAGGCCGCGCAGTCGGTCCAGCAGCGGGCGGTCGGTGAGGGCCGGGCTCTCGGGAGTGATCGAGTGGACGAGGTAGGAGTCGGGCGCCGAGCCGAGCGCGTCGAGCGTGAGCGGCCACTGGCGGTCGAGCATCGCGACCGAGTGCTCCTTGCGCTCGTGCACCGGCGCATCCATCGCCCACCCGCCGACGTACTCGTAGCCCCACTTCGACTCGATCGTGAGCGCCGCCCGCCGCTCCGGATGCCGGGCGAGCCAGCCGCCGAGGAACTCCTCCGCGCGCCCGTAGGAGCGCGCGGCGTCGAGGAAGCGGACGCCGGCGTCCCACGCCGCGTCGAGCAGCAGGTGCGTGCGCTCGCGCAGCGCGTCGACGCTCCGCTCGGCCGCGGGGCCGAGGTCGTCGTCGCGCCCTGCCGTGATGTACGCCGGCCGGCCCACGGCCGCCAGCCCGATCCCGAAGCGCTGCATCCCGCCCACGGTACGCCGGTCCCGGAGCTCCGGCAGCCGCTAGCGTCGAGCGGTGACCTCCGCCCTCGACCGCAGCATCCTCCGGCTCGCCGTCCCGGCGCTGGGCTCGCTGGTCGCCGAGCCGCTGTTCCTGCTCACCGACTCCGCCCTGGTCGGCCATCTCGGCGCCGTCCCGCTCGCCGGGCTCGCGCTGGGCGGCACGGTGCTGCAGACGATCGTCGGCCTCATGGTCTTCCTCGCATACAGCACGACTCCGCGGGTCGGCCGGGCCCTCGGCGAGGGCGACGAGCGAAGGGCCGTGGCGGCCGGGATCGACGGCGGCTGGCTGGCCCTGCTCCTCGGCGCCGGCATCGCCGTGGTGGGCGCGCTGACCGCTCCGGCCGTCGTGGCGCTCTTCGGCGCGGAACCGGCGGTGGCCGAGGCGGGCGTGCGGTACCTGGCGGTGAGCATGGCCGGGATCCCCGCCATGCTCGGCGTCTTCGCGCTCACCGGGCTCCTCCGCGGCTTCCAGGACACCCGCACTCCGCTGGTGATCGCCGCCGGCGGATTCGCCCTCAACGCCGCTCTCAACGCCGTGCTGATCTACCCGGCCGGCCTGGGGATAACCGGCTCCGCATTGGGGACGGTGATCGCGCAGTGGGCCATGCTCGCGGCCTACGCGGGAGTCGCGCTGCGGCTCGCCCGGAGGGTCGGCGCGCCGCTGCGGCCGCACCTCGCGGGCCTGGCCTCCTCCGCGGGATCCGGCGGCTGGATGCTGCTGCGCACAGCGAGCCTCCGCGCGGCGATCCTGCTCGCGGTCGCGACCGCCACCTCGCTCGGGGCGGAGGAGCTGGGCGCCTTCCAGGTGGCGATGACGCTGTTCTCGACGGTCGCCTTCGCCCTCGACGCGGTGGCGATCGCCGCGCAGGCGCTGCTGGGCCGCCTCCTCGGCGCGGGCGACGCCGAGCAGGCCCGAGCCGTCACGAAACGCTGTGTGACCTGGGGAATCGGTGCAGGAGTAGTGCTCGGAGCGCTGATCACCGGTCTGAGCGGTGTCCTGCCGTACGTCTTCTCGAGCGACCCGGAGGTGCTGCGGCTGCTGCCCGCGGCGATCGCCGTCGTGGGCCTCACCGCTCCGCTCGGCGGCTACGTCTTCGTGCTCGACGGCGTGCTGATCGGCGCCGGCGACGGCCGCTACCTGGCGCTCAGCGGCCTCGCGAACCTCGCCGTCTTCGTCCCGCTCGCCCTGCTCGCCCCCGCCGCGCCCGCCGAATGGCGCCTCCTCGCGCTCTGGCTCGCCTTCGCCGTCGGCTTCCTCGGCGCCCGCGCGGTCACCCTCGGGCTCCGGGTCCGTAGCGACGTCTGGCTCCGCTGACCGCACTCCTCCCCTGTGGAGAAGCCTGTGGACAACTCCGGTCAGCGCGGCGGTGCGCTGGTGTTCCCGCGGTGGAAGACGGCGTGGAAGCAGACCGCCTCCGCCTCCTCGTCGGCCAGGAGCGCGACCGCGGCCCGTCCCGCCGCACGGCCCTTCTCGACCGCGGGCTGGGCCATAGTCGTGAGGTCGTACTCGGCCGCGAGACCGGGCACCTGCACGCCGTCGAAGCCGACCACCGAGAGGTCCTCGGGCACGCGCAGCCCGCGCTCCTCCGCCGCGAGGATCACGCCCGCGGCCAGCAGATCGCTCTGCGCGACGACCGCGGTCGGCGGCTCCGCCCCCTCGAGCAGCGTGCGGCCCGCGGCGACGCCCTCGTCGACGGAGCTCGCCGCGGCGGCGACGACCGACGCCTCCGGGAAGACGTCCTGCACGCCGAGGAGGCGGTCGACCGGAGTGATGCTGGGGCTCGAGCGCCAGCCGGCCGGGATCGCGCCGCGGCGGCGGTCCTTCGCGAACGGGAGCGCGACCACCGCGACCCGCTCGTGGCCGAGCTCGCGCAGGTGCTCCGCGAGGGTCCGGCTGGCCTCGCGGTTGTCGAGCGAGATCACGGCGCCGCCCAGCTCCGAGAGGCCCTCGACCACGACGACCGGCACCCCCCGGCGGCGCAGCACGGCGACGGAGTCGTCGACCGACGGGCTGCAGCCGACCAGGATCATCGCGTCGACCGGGGCCGTCGCCAGCAGGCCCGCGCCGTCGCCGGTCTCGGTGAGCAGCAGGATCCCGGCGTCGACCCCGCCGAGCACGTCGGCGATCCCGTCGAGCATGGCGATCTTGATCGGGTCGCGGAACGCGTGCAGCATCCGCTCGTCCACGACGACCCCCACGATCCCCGAGCGGCCGCGGCGGAGCGAGCGCGCCCGCGGGTCGGGGCCGGCGTAGTCGAGCTCGGACGCCGCGCGCAGCACCCGCTCCTTCGTGGCCTCCGAGACGGGGCCGGAGCCGCTGAAGACCAGCGAGGCGGTGGAGGGGGACACTCCGGCCCGGCTCGCGACGCGGGCGAGCGTCGGCCGGGGGCTCTTGCGGGGTTCCACGTTCCTCCTCGTGGGGGCGGCGCGCTCGTCGTCGGTTGACCGTCCCCGGGGTTCCGGATAGCTTAGACCGGCTCGCTTCGAATCGATTCGACCGCGCCTCTCGATCCGGTGTCCGGATCCCGCCCGCACCAGGAGAACCGCCATGACCTCGACGTCCGCGCTCACGCGCCCGCAGCTGGTCGCCTGGCGCAACGCCGTCTTCACGATCTTCGTCCTCAGCGGGATCTCCATCGCCACCTGGGTCTCGCGCACCCCCGCCATCCGCGACGAGCTCCAGCTCTCGACCGCCGGAGTGGGCCTGCTGATCCTCTCGATGTCGATCGGCGCGATCGTCGGACTCGCGTTCTCGACGCCGGTCATGGGCGCGATCGGCGCCCGGCGCGGCATGGCGCTCGGCCTCACCGTCTCGGCGGCGGGGCTCGCGGTGCTGGGCGTCTCGGCCGACGTCATCGGCGTCCTCCCCGCGGCCTTCGCCGGCATGGCGATGCTCGGCTTCGGCAACGGAGCGGTCGACGTGATGATGAACGTCGAGGGAGCGGCCAACGAGAAGGCCTTCGGCAAGACGCTCCTGCCGCTGTTCCACGCCTTCTTCAGCCTCGGCACCGTGGCCGGCGCGCTGATCGGCGCGGGCGCCTCCGCCCTGGCCGTGCCCGTCGCCGTCCACCTCGGCGCGATCGCCGTGGTGATCGCGGTGACCGCGGTGATCGCGATCCGCTTCGTCCCGGTCCGCGAGGAGCTCGACACCTCCGGCGCGGCGACCACCGTGAAGCCGCCGGTCCGCGAGCGCGTCGCCGCCTCCCTCGGCGTCTGGCGCGACGGCCGCCTCGTCCTCATCGGCCTGATCATGCTGGGCATGGCCTTCGCCGAGGGCTCCGCGAACGACTGGCTGACCCTGGCGATGGTCGACGGCCACGGCACCGACAAGACGACCGCCGCCGTCGTGTTCGGCGTGTTCGTCGCCGCCATGACCGTCGGACGCGTGATCGGCGGGCCCGTGCTCGACCGCTTCGGCCGCGTCCCGGTGCTGCGCGCCTCCGCCGGGCTCGCGATCGTCGGCATCCTGCTGTTCATCCTCGCCCCGGTCGACGCGCTCGTCGTCGTCGGCGCGGTCGCCTGGGGTCTGGGCTGCTCGCTCGGCTTCCCGGTGGGCATGTCGGCCGCGGCGGAGGGGCCGCACTCGGCCGCCCGTGTCAGCGCGGTGGCGATGCTCGGCTACGTCGCGTTCCTGGTCGGACCGCCGGCGATCGGCTTCCTCGGCGAGCACTACGGCCTGCTGAACGCCCTCTTCCTGGTGCTGGCCCTGGTGGTCGTCGCCGGGCTCGCCTCCCCCGCCGCCCGCAGCCGACGGAGCTGACCGCCCCGCTCCACGCGCCTCCGCAAGCCCCCGTGGGGCCCGGGCGCCCCGGCGCGCCTCCCCCTAGGCTTCCCAGGACGGCGGCGGAGGGGGAGCGGATGCGGTACCGAGCGCGCGACGGCGCCCTGCTCCACGTCGACGAGCACGGAGCCGGTCAGGGGCGGCCCCTGGTGGTCGTCCCCGGTGAGCCGGAGCGCCACCCCTCCTACCTCGGCTCGTTCGCCTCGATCGCCTGCACGCGCCGCGTCCTCGTGCTGCACCCGCGCGGAGTGGGCGACTCCGCGGAGCTGCCTCCCGCTCCCCCGGCCACGACGGCCGCCGACGTGGAGGACCTGCGCCGCCACCTCGGCGTCGACGAGCTCGATCTCGCCGCGCACGACTCCGGCTGCCGCGCCGTCCTGCTCGCCGCCGTGGACGCGCCCGAGCGCGTCGCCCACCTGCTCCTGATCGCCCCCGGCACCGCCTGGCTCGGGATCGACGACCGGGCTGCCGGTCACACGACTCCCGCCGGCTCCGACGACACCGCGGCGATCCGCGACGCTCTGCAGCGCCTCGACTGCCCCGCGGTCGTCCTCGGCGGCGAGGACGATCCGGTGACGGGCGTCGCCGCTCTGGAGGCGCTCACCGCGCTCCTGCCGCAGGCGAGCCTGGCCGTCATCGAGTCGAGCGGCCACCACCCGTGGGCGGAGGCGCCGGCCGAGTTCGCGGTCGCGCTGCGCGCCTCGCTCTCGGTGCCGCCGCCCGCTCCTCCGCTCGGCCGCCGGCCTCCCGTCGCCGCGCACTGAGCCGGGAGCCCGCCGGGGCCGTGCCGTCTATCCTCGACGGGTGCGTCTCGTCATCGCGCGCTGCTCCGTCGACTACACCGGCCGTCTCAGCGCCCACCTCCCGCTCGCCACCCGCCTCCTGCTCGTCAAGGCCGACGGGAGCGTCCTCATCCACTCCGACGGCGGCTCCTACAAGCCGCTGAACTGGATGAGCCCGCCCTGCACGCTGATCACGGGCGAGCCCGACGAGGAGGCGCGCGCCGCGGGAGTGACGCAGCAGTGGACCGTCGCGCACCGCAAGACCGGCGACGCTCTCGTCGTCTCCATCCACGAGGTGCTGCACGATTCGGCGCACGAGCTCGGCGTCGATCCGGGACTCGTGAAGGACGGAGTGGAGTCGCATCTCCAGCGCCTTCTCGCCGAGCAGATCGGCCTCCTCGGAGAGGGGCACACTCTCGTCCGGCGCGAGTACATGACCGCGATCGGCCCGGTCGACATCCTCGCCCGCGATTCCTCGGGAGCCGCCGTCGCCGTCGAGATCAAGCGCCGCGGCGAGATCGACGGAGTGGAGCAGCTCACCCGCTATCTCGAGCTGATGAATCGCGATCCGCACCTCTTCCCGGTGACGGGAGTCTTCGCCGCTCAGGAGATCAAGCCGCAGGCGCGGACTCTCGCCGAGGACCGCGGAATCCGCTGCGTGGTGCTCGACTACGAGGCCATGCGCGGCACCGACGACTCCCACACGCGCCTGTTCTGACAGGCACGGCGACGGGCACGGCGAAGGCCCCCGCGATCGGATCACGGGGGCCTTCCGCTCACCGGGCGCGAGGCCCGGGAATGCTGCGTCTCACCGGGCCGAGAGCCCGGCGGCCGCTACTTGTGGGCGGCCTGGTAGGCGGCCTGGACCTCGGAGGGGATGCGTCCGCGGTCGGAGACGGGGTGGCCGTTGGCGTTCGCCCACTCGCGGATGGCCTTGAGCTGCTTGGGGTCGCTCTTGGAGGCGGTCGCGACGCTCGTGGCGGCCGCGGGGCGCGAGCCGACGCGGCGGGCGCTCGAGACGAACTTCTCGAGCGCCGAGTGGAGCTCGGCGATGTTGTCGGGGCCGAGATCGATCTCGTAGTTGGCGCCCTCGATGCTGAAGCGGACGGTACCGCCGTCACCGGAATCGATAAGGGTTCCGTCGATATCGTCGACAAGCGTGATCTTCTGGGCCACTTTTCCTCCTGGAGTTCGCGGGACCGGACTGTCTCGACCCGGACCGGGAGAGACATTACCCCCTTTCACAATCGAGTGCGCCATGAATGGCGCCATTCGTCCCTTTCTCGCGCCATGTCGAGGGGAATGTTCAGGATAAGCGGAGGCAATCAGGGCGGAATCGAGCTGTTCGCCACCAGCCGTCGAATAGAGGACACGGTGTCCGCAGACGGCCGTAACGATTCCGGACACCGATCGCGCGCATTCCCGGGAACCGGTCCCGGCGATTCCGATCACGCCCCGGTCTTCGTTAGCGTGGAGTCATGGCACGACGAGGCGGACCCCCTGCACGCCCGGCGCGACCCGGTCCGTACCGCAATGCGGAGGCTCGGGAAGCACTGGAGGCGCTCGTCGCCGCTCCCACCGCCGAGGCCGTCGACCGGCTGCTCGAGGCCTGCCTCGACGGCTCCCTCGTGGTCGACGTCACGGGCTCCCAGCCCGGAGGCGTGCCGCACGTCCGCACCGTCGCGACGACCACCGGGGAGCAGGTCCTGCCGCTGTTCACCTCCACGGACGAGGTGCGCACCGCGGTCCCCCGGCAGCAGCATCCGCGGGTGCAGATGCTGGTCCTCCCCGGACGCGAGGCCTTCGCGCTGATCCGCACCGCCGACTTCGTCGCCGTGCAGCTCGACCCCGGCTCGATCGCCCAGGTCGTCACCCGTTCGTTCGTCGAACGGGCTCTGGACGCCGAACGGCCGTAGAGTGTGGCCCCCGGCGGGGCAGCGCCGGCGTCACCCCGTCCTCCGAGGTCAGGAGCCCGCCATGTCCGACACGACCCTCGCCGCCACCGGCCTCGACGCGCGAGCCGGCACCTGGTCCTGCATCCTGTTCGACCTCGACGGCACGATCACCGACTCCGCCCCCGGCATCACCGGCACCCTCGTCGAGACCTTCGTCGAGCTGGGCCGCCCCGTGCCCGCTCCGGCCGAGCTGCTGGCCTACGTCGGCCCTCCGCTGCTCGAGGCGTTCCGCGAGCTCGGCGGGATGACCGTCGAGGAGGCGCAGGCCGCGCTCGTGGTCTACCGCCGCCGCTACAACGCGGGCGGGCTGTTCGACTCCTCGGTCTACCCGGGGCTGCCCGAGGTGCTGGCGCGCATCGCCGAGGCCGGCGTGCCGCTCTCGCTCGCGACCTCCAAGCCGGAGTCGGCGGCCACGCGCATCCTCGAGCACTACGGACTGGCGCAGTACTTCACGGTGATCTGCGGCGCCTCCGAGGACGAGGTCCGCAGCGCCAAGGCCGACGTCGTGGAGGAGGCGCTGCGCCGGCTCCTCGAGCTCGGCGTCGACCTCTCGGCGCCGGTGATGGTGGGCGACCGCGAGCACGACGTGCAGGGCGCCGCCGCCCACGGCGTGCCGACGATCATGGTCGAGTGGGGCTACGGATCGCCGCTCGAGGCGGTCGGGACGATCGCGCTGGTGTCCGGCGCCGAGGAGCTCGCGGACCTCCTGCTCCCGTGACCTGCGTACGATGAGGGCATGACTGGTCTGGGCGTCGTCCTCTCGTTCGTGCTGTTCCTCGGCGGGATCCTCGTTCTCGGCAACTCGTTCCTGCTGCCCGACATCGCCGGATTCCTCTTCGTCAGCGGCATCCTGATGATCTCGGGATCGCTCGCCGTCGCGTTCCACGTCCTGCCGAAGTCGCAGTAGCCGGGTCGCTCTGAGCGGCCGCCTCCGCGGCTCGCCGCTCCGCTCAGCCCAGCGTGCTCGCGTCGAGGTTGATGACTGCATTGATGTAGACCGCCTCGCCGGCTCCGGCGATCGTCGGGTTCATCCGGAGCAGCTGCTGCACCGGGATCCCGAAGCGCTGCGCGATGTCGAAGAACGTGTCGCCCTGCACCACGGTGTAGCTCACGATGTCCCCCTCCCCATCGCGGGTCGGCTCGCCGTTCGCCCCGGGAACCGCGCCGTTGTCGACCGCGAAGGCGGTCTCGGGGATGTCCGGTGTCGCGTTCGGCGTGAAGGTGACCGTTGCCTCGGGGACCGGCGCGAAGACCGTGGCCGTCGCTTGCGGGAGCGCCGCCGTGACGGTCGGGTCCGGCACCGGAGTCGGCGTCGCCGTGGCGAACACGGTGACCGTGACCGTCGGAGCCGGAGCGGGCGCCGAGCACCCCGCGAGCGCGAGCACACCGGCCAGTGCCGTCGCTCCGATGACCGTCCTGCGCATGTCCCCCGCCCTCCGCACGCCCCGCGGCGCCCGCTCCACCCTAGGAGACGGGGCGGCCGGGGGCACGTGCGCTGTCGCAGGAGGCGGGTGTGCGGATCCACCGTCGTGGAGGGAGCTCCGCGGTCGTCCGGGCCGGGTCGGCCTCACCGGGACCGGGTCACGACGGGGGCTCGGGGAGCAGGCGCAGCCCGCCGCCACTGTTCGCCGCGTCCATCAGGAGCTCGACCCAGGTCGGGTTGATCGTCGGCTGCCGGCTCCCCGCGAAATGGAACTGCAGGGCGATGTTCGGGTTCATCCAGAAGGAGTGGCGGCCGCGCGCGCCCTCGGGCATCGAGTCGAGGGTGAGGCTGAAGCGCTCGTCGCGGCGGAACTTCGCGTAGATCACGATCTGGAGGTGGGCCAGGGTCCGGTCCTCGATCTCGATGACGGCGGGAGGAGTGCCGTAGAGGAATTGACCCATGCCGCCAGACTATAGGCCCCTCGGCTTATTACTAGTCCGTCTAGCTATTTCGCCTCGGAGGGTTCCGCCGGGTCGGCTTCGTCCGTATCGTGCCCGTCGCCGTGCTCCGCGTCGATCTCGTCGACGGCCGCGCTCATCCGGCGGAGGAAGTTGACGACGACCTCGGCCTCGGGGGCGTCCAGGTCCTCGGCGATCTCGAGCATCCGGCGGTGCATCTCCTGGAGCGTGGCGCGCACCTCGTCGTCGCTGTCGACGGTCGCCTCCACGACGATCCCGCGCCGGTCGGTCGGGTTGGGCTTGCGCACGAGGTGGCCGCTGCGGACCAGGCGGTCGATGAGGACCGTGGTCGACGCGGACGAGATGGAGAGGTGCGAGGCCAGGTCCTTGCCGGTCACCAGCTCGCCCTTGCGCTGCTGGCGGAGCAGGTACTGGATGGCGATCAGGTCCGTCTCGCCCATCGCCATCCGCTCACGCGTGCGGCGGCGCATCGAGACCTCGGAGACGCGGTACGTGCGCATCGCGCTCAGCACCTCGACAGCGCGGCGGGTGGACGACTCGTCCGGGTACCAGTACCCGGCGCCGCTCCGCAGGCTCGTGTCGCTCATCCGCACATCCTAGACCGGCTGATCACCAGGCCGTCTAGCGAGTCGCCCGCGCCTACGCTGGACCGGTGACCGCCACCCTCGTCGCCAAGGGCCTCTCCGGAGGCTATGCGCACCGCACCCTGTTCGACGGACTCGACCTGACGGTCGCCCCCGGGGACGTGGTGGGCGTCGTGGGGGCGAACGGAGCCGGCAAGTCGACGCTCCTGCGCATCCTCGCGGGCGAGACGGCTCCACTCGAGGGCTCCGTCGTTCTCTCGCCGGGCGACGCCTTCGTCGGCTGGCTGCCGCAGGAGCACGAGCGCCGCGAGGGCGAGACCGTCGCCGGCTACATCGCGCGCCGCACCGGCTGCGCCGAGGCCTCCGCCGAGCTCGACACCGCCGCCTCCGCCCTGGCCGATCCCGATCCCGACGGCTCGATCGCCGACCGCTACGCCCTCGCGCTCGACCGCTGGCTCGCGAGCGGCGCGGCCGACCTCGACGAGCGCACCCCGGTCGTCCTGGCCGACCTGGGCCTGTCGCTCGGAGCCGCGGCCGCCTCCTCGACGATGACCTCCCTCTCCGGCGGGCAGGCGGCGCGGGTGGGCCTCGCGGCGCTGCTGCTCTCGCGCTTCGACGTGGTGCTGCTCGACGAGCCGACCAACGACCTCGACCTCGACGGCCTGGAGCGCCTGGAGGCCTTCGTCCGCGGACTCCGCGGCGGCGCGGTCCTCGTGAGCCACGATCGCGAGTTCCTCGCCCGCAGCGTCACCCGCGTGCTCGAGCTCGATCTCGCGCAGGGCACCAACCGGGTCTACGGAGGCGGCTACGACGCGTTCCTGGAGGAGCGCGAGACCGCGCGCCGCCAGCGCCGCGAGAAGTACGAGGACTTCGCCGAGCAGAAGGCCGACCTGGTCTCCCGCGCCCGCACCCAGCGGGAGTGGTCGAGCCAGGGCGTGCGCAACGCGATGAAGAAGGCCCCCGACAACGACAAGATCCGCCGCAAGGCCTCGGCGGAGTCGAGCGAGAAGCAGGCGCAGAAGGTGCGCCAGATGGAGAGCCGGATCGCGCGGCTCGAGGAGGTCGAGGAGCCGCGCAAGGAGTGGCAGCTCGCCTTCACGATCGGCAGCGCCCCGCGCTCGAGCTCGGTCGTCTCGACGCTGAACGGCGCGGTGGCCCGCCGCGGCGCCTTCACGCTCGGGCCGGTGTCGCTCCAGGTCGACGCGGGCGACCGGATCGGCATCACCGGGCCCAACGGCGCCGGCAAGTCGACGCTGCTGTCGCTCCTCCTCGGCCGCGCCGAGCCGGAGGAGGGCGGCGCCTCCCTCGGAGCGAGCGTGGCGATCGGCGAGATCGATCAGGCGCGCGGGATGCTCGCCGCCGAGGTGCCGCTCGCGGACGCGTTCGAGGCGCTGGTGCCCGAGTGGCCGACCGCCGAGGTCCGCACCCTGCTGGCGAAGTTCGGGCTGAAGGCCGACCACGTCGGCCGCCGCGTCGGCGAGCTCTCGCCGGGCGAGCGGACGCGGGCCGCCCTGGCGCTCCTCCAGGCCCGCGGCACGAACCTCCTGGTGCTCGACGAGCCGACCAACCACCTCGACCTCGTCGCCATCGAGCAGCTGGAGGAGGCGCTCGAGGCGTACGAGGGCACCCTGCTGCTGGTCACCCACGACCGGCGGATGCTCGAGACGGTGCAGCTGACGCGGCACTGGCACGTCGAGGCGGGCGTCGTCACGGAGGCGTGACGCCCGCCGCCGCGTCAGTCCCCGGAGGCGCGCGCCGCCTCGTCCTCGCGCCAGCCGGCCTCCTTCTGCACGTACTCGTTGTCGGCGAACTCCGCGAAGTCGCTCTCGTCGGTGATCCGGCGCACCTCGAGGCGGTTGCCGGGCACCAGCGGGCAGCGCAGCGCCCACTCGCGGGCCTGCTCCTTCGAGTCGACCCCGATGATCCAGAAGCCGTTGAAGAGCGACTCGGTCGGGCCGTAGGCGCCGTCGACGACGGTCGGCGGCTCGGAGGAGAAGTCGACCACGAAGCCGGAGGAGGCGACGTCGTCGGCCAGGCCGTCGCCCGAGAGCAGCACGCCCGCCTCGATCATCGCCTCGTTGTACTGCCCCATCCGGGTGATGATCTCGTCGAACGGGATGGAGGCGTAGGCCTCCTTCGCCGCATCGGTCGCGCGCATGATCAGCATGTACTTCATCGGGTCTCCCTGGGGTCGGTGCGCGGGGGCGCAGGGCCTACTCTGGCCCATCCGGGGTGCCGGCGGAACGGTGGGTCCCGAGCGTCTGCGCCGCGGGGGCGAGCGCGGAGCGACGGACCTTGCCCGCGTCGCTCCGAACGGGCTCGTGCACGATCCGGAGGGCCCGGAGGCGCCGCTCAGCGCCCAGCTCGGCGTTCGCCCGAGCGAGCAGACCGGCCGGGTCCACGCCCGCGTCGCCCACGTCGACGACCGCCTCCACCGCCTGCCCCAGCTCCGTGTCCGGCACGCCGAAGGCGACCGCCCCGCGGACTCCGGGCAGGGCCTCCAGCACCCGCTCGACCTCGGCCGGCCAGACGCTCACTCCGCCCCGGAGGATCAGATCGTCGGCGCGGTCGACCACCCAGAGCCACCCGTCCCCGTCGACGCGGCCGACGTCGCCGAGGGTGTCCCAGCCCTCCTCCGTCCGCCGCGAGCCCGCGCCGAGGTAGCGGTAGGCGGGGGCCTCGCCGCGGTGCAGCCAGATGCGGCCGAGCTCGCCGGTCGGAGCCTCCGTGCCGTCCTCCCGCAGGATGCGCAGGGTCGTCCCGCTGATCGGCCGTCCGACACTGCCCGGGTGCTCCAGCCACTCCCGGCCCGTGATCATCGTCAGTCCGTTCGACTCGCTGCCCGCATAGACCTCGACCACCCGCTCCGGGCCGAGCCAGCCGATCAGCGCCCGCTTGTCGGCGGGCGCGCAGGGCGCTCCGAGGTGCAGCACCGTCGCGAGCGAGGACACGTCCGCCCCCGACCGCTCGGGCGCAGCCAGCAGGCGGCGGATCGTGGTCGGGACGAGCAGGGTCCAGGTGACGCGGTGCTCCTCGATCGCCGCGAGGACCCGGGCGGCGTCGAACCGCGGCAGCAGCACCAGGCGCTGCCCGGTCATCAGCCCGCGGAAGGCGTAGGTGAAGGTCGCCGAGTGCATCAGCGGGCCGCTCACCAGCTGCACGCCCTCGCGCGGCAGGAACGGCGCGACCGGCGCGTCCGGATCCAGCAGCGCCGGGCCCGCGGCCAGCACCACCTTCGGCCGCCCCGTGCTGCCGGAGGAGGTGGGCGCCTTCCAGGACGAGGCCCACCGGTCCTCGAGCGAGCCGGCCGGCACCTCCGGCCCGGGCCGCCAGTCGCCCGCGCGCCACGGGACAGCGGAGGAGGAGGGCGCGCCGATGACGAGCGCCGGCCGCGCGATCCGCTCCACCTCGGCGCGCTCCGCCGCCGACAGCCCGGTCGAGACCGGCTGCGGCACGGCGCCCGCCTTCCAGACCGCCGCGCAGACGACGAGCGCGTCCAGCGAGTTCGAGAGCGAGACGGTGACGAGGTCGTCGGTCCGGACGCCGAGATCGCGGTAGGCGCGGGCGAGGCGGGTGCTCTCGCGGTCGAGCTCCCCCGCCGTCAGCGCGCCCTCGTCGGCCACGGCGACGATCCGGTCGGGATCGGCGTCGGCGAGACCGGTGACGATGCGCGAGATCGACCGGCGGGTCACCGGCGGCGCCCGATCGTGTCCAGGCGGCAGGACGGAGTCATCCGGGCACGCCTGCTCGCGCGGATCCCGGCCCGTCCGGAGGAGTTCCTCCTGAGCTCTGAACCGAGCCGTCGAGCACTCGCTCGTAGAACCGCAGATGCGCGGCCGCGACGTCGTCCCAGGAGTGCGAGGCGGCCAGGGCCCGGCCGTCCGGCGAGGGCAGCGTCAGGGCCTCCTCCAGCGCGTCGGCGAAGGAGGCGGGGTCCCGCCCGTAGCGGACCGCGTCCCCGAACACCTCGTGGATCACCGGCAGCTCCCGCGCCACGACCGGCACCCCCGCGGCGAGCGCCTCCATCGCCGCCAGCCCGAACCCCTCCTTCACCGAGACGAAGCCCAGCGCGGAGGCGCCGGCGACGAGCGGAGCGAGCCTCTCCTCCGGAACGGTGCCGAGGATCACCGGAGCGATCCCGAGCTCGGCCGCCCTCCGGTCGAAGGCAGCCCGGTACTCGCGGTAGTCGAACAGGGTCTCGCCGCCGCCGAACACCAGCGCGACGTCGTGGCCGCGCTCGCGCAGCAGAGCCCACGCCTCGAGCAGCTCGATGCTGCCCTTCCGCGGCTCGATGCCGCCGAGGGCGAGGAGGTACGGGCCGAGCTCGGCCCGCCACCCCCCGGTCAGCGGATCGTCGACGGCGGCCGCGAACCGCGCCGCGTCGACACCGTTCGGGATCACGTCGGGCAGCAGCCCCCAGCCGGCGCGCACCTCCTCGGCGACCGCAGCGGACACGCACAGCCGGGTCAGGGGGAGCCGGACGGCGCGGTCGTGGCAGGCGCGCAGCTCCGGGGTGGTGAAGTCGTCCAGGTGGTGGATCGTGCGGATCGGCGCGAGTCCGGCGGCGAGCGCCGCGTTGGCCGAGATGCAGTCCTGCGCGTGGACGACCGGGGCGTCCTCGCCCCGCAGGGCCTCGGCCATCGCGGCGATGGACCGGACGATGCGGGCGCCGACCGGCTCGCCCTCGCGGTGCGGAAAGGGCACCACCCGCACGGTCACGCACGGATCGACGGGGCGGAAGAAGGAGTCGTCGCCGCCCCGGGCGAGCGTGCGCACCGTGACGTCGTGTCCGGCGCGCGCGAGCGCCTCGGCGAGGGCGAGGGTGTGCACCACCCCGCCGCGCGGCCGGGTGGAGTAGGTCAGCAGGCAGATCCGCATCTCAGCTCCGGTAGGCGTGCTCCGCGCGGTCGCGGAGGTGGTGCATCGTGCGGCGGGCGCGGGCGACGGAGCCGGCGACGTCAGCGGAGGCGAGCGCGAGCCCGCCCTTCGCCCAGGTCTTCGCGATGATCTCTCCCGCCGGATCCACGACCTTCGCCTGCCCGAGGAACCGCAGGCCGCCGAGCACGCCGGTCTGGTTCGAGGAGACGAGGTAGACCTGGTTCTCGGCGGCGCGGGCGCAGTCGTAGAGATCGAACAGGTGGGCCTGGCGGTCGTTGCGGATCCGATCGGAGCGGTCGGTCACGCTCGCGGGCCACGCGCTGAGGCAGGCCAGCACCTCCGCGCCGTCGAGGGCCAGCGAGCGCGAGGACTCCGGGAAGGTCTTGTCGAAGTCGATCAGCATCCCCATCCTCCCGATCGGCGAGTCGAAGGCGGCGAAGCCGCGACCCGGCAGGTACGCCTCGGACTCGCCCAGCGGCAGGTGGACCTTGCGGTGCGTGCCGATCACGCGCCCGCCGTGCACGCAGACCGCGGTGTCGTAGCGGACCTCGCGACCGCCCTCGAGCGCGCGCTCCGCGATCCCGAAGCACACGGTGAGATCGCCCGCCAGCTCGGCCACGCGGGCGACCTCCGGCCCATCGAGCTCGAGGCTCGGCGGCAGGTCCGGCCCGGGGTGCTGGAGGTCGAGCAGGTAGCCGCCGAGGGTCGCGTCCGGGAGCACGAGCAGGTCGACCGAGCGCTCGCGGGCGTGAGCGATGATGCCGGCGAGCTTGGCGAGGGTGCGGTCGATGTCGCGACCGAAGTGCGCTGCGACCGCACCCATCACCGTCTCCGTCATGCGAGGAGGCTATCCGGCGAGATCCGGCTCGCGCTCCCGAGCGAAGCGCCCCGCCTCGCGCACTCGCCGGACCTCCTCCGCCAGGTGCCCCGCATCGCGGGCGATCGCCTCGAAGCGGCCGGACCCCCAGGTGTGCAGCCACGGCAGCCCGAGGAACGACAGGCCCGGCACGCTCGTCACTCCGCGCTGGTGGGTGGGATGGCCGGCGCCGTCGAACACGCCGATCTCGACCCAGCGATAGTCGGAGCGGAACCCGACCGCCCAGACGACGCTGCCGATGCGCGCGAGGTCGAGCCCGGTCGCCTCGGACTCCGGCCGCCAGACCGGACGGCAGCGGTCCTCCTCGGGAGCGTCGATGCCGTGCGCCGCGATGTAGCGGTCGATGTCGTCCTTGATCGACTCCGCGACCGAGTCCGCGTAGTCGAGCGACGCCTCCGCCGTGGGGGCGAAGCGCAGCCGGGACCCCTCCACCCCGGCCAGTCGGCCGTAGAGGTGCATCCCGTCGCGGGCGAAGGCGCGCAGGTCGATGTCCCGCCCGCCCCCGCGCCCCGTCACGTAGTGGTTGGTCGACTCCCGCTTGGTGAGCCCGCCGACCTGCGCGTGGACGGGCACGTCGTACACGCCCATGTCCTGGAGCCAGGCGACGCAGTCGCGGCCCCGGTAGAAGCGCGCCACCCGCGGCGCGCTGCCGAGGGCGAGGTGGACCTCGCGCCCGGCGAGGAAGAGGTCCTCGGCGATCTGCGCGCCCGACTGCCCGGAGCCGACGACGAGCACGCCGCCGGGCGGGAGCGCCTCCGGCGAGCGGTAGTCGGCGGAGTGGAGCTGCAGCACGTCCGACGGCAGCCGCGCGGCGACGGCGGGGAGGACCGGGCGGTGGTAGCCGCCGGTCGCCACGACGACCTGGTCGGCCGTGATCGCGCCCGCGCTCGTGATCAGCTCGAAACCTCCCCCGGCGCGCTCGCGGAGCCGGCTCACCTCCACGCCCTCGACCACGGGGGCGTCGAAGCTCTGCGCGTAGCGGCGCACCCACGCGTGCACCTCGTCGCGCGTCATGAATCCGTCCGGGTCCGGCCCGTCGTAGGGGTACCCGGGGAGGCGGCACTGCCAGTTCGGCGTGACGAGGGTGAAGGCGTCCCAGCGGCGGTCGATCCAGTCGTGGCCGATGGTCGCGCGCTCGAGCACGACGTGCTCGATGCCGTCGTCGACCAGGTGCCGGCTGATCGAGAGCCCGGCCTGCCCGCCTCCGACCACCGCGACCTCGACGTGGCGCCCGGGCTCGATAGCGGCGCTCACGGCCGCACCCGCTGCCCGGCCGGAGCGGGCGGCTCCATCGCGAGCACCCTGACCGTGCCGCCCTCGAAGCGCTGCGCCGTGCGGAGGATGTCGGACTCCTGCTGCATCGCGGAGGTGCAGGCGAACCCGAACCGCTCCCGCACCCGGTCCGACGCGATGCGCAGCGCCTCACTCGAACGGGCGACGAAGTCCTCGAGCGAGTAGGCGGTCCCGGTCCCGAGGAACTCGTGCACGACCAGGCTCGGCGAGTAGCAGCGCTCCTCCGAGCCGTCCGGCCAGCGGACGTGGAAGGTCATCTCAGGCATGGACGAGTCCTCCGTTCCAGACCCGGTCGATGTCGTAGGCGTCGGGCCGCCGGTCGCGCAGGTGGAACATCCCGCCGCGCATCGCCTCGAAGGCGCCGCGCACGTCGATGTCGGCGACGGCCATGCCTGCTCCGAGCAGCGTCGTCGCGAGCACGTTGCCGCCGGGATCGACGACCTTCGCGTTCCCGACGTAGCGGAGCGAGCCGAAGGTCCCCGACTGGTTCGAGGCGAGCCAGAACACCTGATTGTCGAGGGCGCGGGCGATGTCGAACTGATTGAACCGGTACGTCCAGCGGTCCTCCTGCAGGTTCTCGGCCGTCGCCGTCCGAGCGGCCGGCCACGCCGAGAGCGAGGCGATGATCTCGGCGCCGTCCAGCGCCATCGACCGCGCCGCCTCGGGGAACGCCTTGTCGTAGCAGATCTGCAGGCCCACCCGGCCGACCGGCGTCTCGAAGGTGCCGTAGCCCGGGCCCGGCGAGTACGAGAGGTGCTCGCCCAGCGGCTGGTGCACCTTCCGGTAGCTGCCGTAGATCTGCCCGCCGTCCAGGAGCGCGGCCGCGTTGTAGCGGGTCTCGCCGTCGTCGTCGAGCTCGCAGAAGCCGATCGCCACCACCAGGTCGCCGACGATCTCCTGCACCCGCCGCAGCTCCGGCCCGTCCAGGCGCACCGCCGGCGGGAGGGAGCGGCAGGTGGTGGCGACCGTGTCGCCGTGGTTGCCGAGCGAGGAGAGGTAGCCGCCGATCGCGGCCTCGGGGAGCACCAGGAAGCGCACTCCCCTCTCGCGGGCCTCCTCGGCCAGGGAGGCGATGAGCGCGTAGTTCTGATCCAGGTCGCGGGTGAAGTTCGCCGCGACCGATCCGACGAGGGTCATCGCGATCGCCTACAGGTTGTAGGTGGAGTTGATGATCGCGCCCTTGCGGGCGTAGTGGATGAGCGCGTCCTGCACGTCGAGCGGGTGGCAGGGGATGCAGCCCTCGATCAGGTCCTCCTCGCGGAGGCCGTGGAGCGCCATGCCGAACCGGCAGACGAAGACGCGGTTCCCCTCCTGGATGAAGGTCTCGATGGCGTTGTTGAGGTTCTGCTCGCCGGGGAATCCGGAGTCGCCGACCGTCGGGAAGCCGCGGGTGGCCATCGCGTTGATGGTGCCGGGCCCGTAGAAGTAGAGCGCGGACTCGTAGCCCTTCCGCGCCGCGCGGGTGGCCTGGAGCACTGCGACGAAGCTGACCGAGGACTCGTGGGCGATGCCGTGCACGAGGGTCAGGTACGACTCCCCGGGCTCGGCCTGGTAGTCGGGGAAGACCTTGGTGGAGCCGTAGAGGTTGCTGCCCTTCGGGAGCGCCGGGTGGGCGATCTCGGAGCGCGACATCTCGATGTTGGCGCTGACCTGGTCTTCGATCTCCTGGGAGACGGACATGGTTCCTCCTGGTGTCGGTCCGCCGAAGCGGCGTGCGAGTGCATGGCTCCGGCGGGATGCGCTGAGACGACGCGGGACGACGTCCGCCGGGGTGGAGCAGTGGTGCGGAGTGGAACGCGTCCAGTCAACGGCCGGGATGTTTCGGAGTGGTTTCCACCGGAAGAAGCTCCCGTGACGGCGGATCCGTAACGAGACCGCGTTCCTCCCGTCACGAGGGCGAAACACGAGGCGCCTTGACTGGGGGGTGAGACGACCGCACCGACATCCCGGCCGCCGCTGTGCGCGGCCCGTCCGGCCCGCTCCGCGGTGCCACGAAGGAGTCCTCGTGACCGATCTCCGCAGTCCCTCCCCCGCGTCCTCGCCGCCGGCAACCGGTGCGGCGCACCCGGCCGCCGGCCCGCACCCGGTCGGCGGGGCGCACTCCCCGGGCGGGGCGCACTCGACCGGGATCCGCCGCACCGGCCCCTCCGCCCTCCGCACTCGCGTCGACATCGCCCTGCAGGGCATCCGCGTCGAGGCACCGGTGCACCGCGAGGCCGGCGCCGGCCCGAGCGACGACGGGCACGTGATGCTCGGCGGCCTGGGCGCCGCGATCCCGGTGAACCCCGACAGCCCCTACGTGGTGAGCGGGAACCGCCTCCTGCTCGAGGGCGCCGACATCGGCCTGGACGTGACTCCCGTCCGCCGCCCGCGCTTCTACGATCTCGACACCGCCGACGGCGTCTCCTACGAGAAGATCGCCCGGCTGCACGGCCGTGACATCCTCGCGACCACCGTCGTCCAGACCTGCATGCGCTACGACGAGGCGGAGCGCTGCCGCTTCTGCGCGATCGAGGCCTCGCTCGAAGCCGGTGCGACCATCGCGGTCAAGACCCCGGCCCAGCTCGCCGAGGTCGCGGAGGCGGCGGTCCGCCTCGACGGCGTGCGCCAGATGGTGATGACCACCGGCACCTCCAAGGGCCGCGACCGCGGAGCGGCCCACCTCGCGCGCTGCGTCCGCGCGGTGCTCGCGGCGGTCCCCGGGCTGCCGATCCAGGTGCAGTGCGAGCCGCCCTCCGACGTCTCGGCGCTGCAGGCGCTGAAGGACGCGGGCGCCGTCTCGATCGGCATCCACGTGGAGTCGATGGACGACGCGGTGCGGCAGCGCTGGACCCCGGGCAAGGCGCGGGTCAGCCTGGACGAGTACCGCTGGGCATGGCGCGAGGCAGTGCGGATCTTCGGCCGCAACCAGGTCTCGACCTACCTCCTGGTGGGCCTCGGCGAGGACCCGGACGAGCTGGTCACGAGCGCCCGCGAGCTGATCGGGATGGGGGTCTACCCCTTCGTGGTGCCCTTCCGTCCGCTGCGCGGGACCCTGGCGACCGAGGTCGACCACGTGCTCCCGCCGGCCGGGTCACTGCTGGAGCGGGTCAGCGCCGAGGTCGCCGCGCTCCTGATCGAGGCCGGGATGCTGAGCAGCGGGCAGAGTGCGGGCTGCGCGGCGTGCGGGGCCTGCGGCGTCCTGAAGACGGCCGGCGCCTGATGGTGGAGCTCTCGATCCTCGAGGGTGTTCGGGTCGCGCCTGCGTTCACGGTGGTGCGGGCGGAGGAGCGCGAGCTCGCCGCGCACCGGGCCCTGCGGCGCGAGGCCTTCGTCGCCGAGCAGGGGCTGTTCGCGGGCGACGACCACGACGACGCCGACGACGATCCGCGCTCGGTGGTGCTCGTCGCGGTGGCTCCGGACGGCGCGGTGCTCGGCGGGGTCCGGATCGCGCCTGTCGGCGGCGGACGCGATCTGGGCTGGTGGACCGGCAGCCGCCTGGTGGTGGCGCGCGAGGCGCGGGGCGGCTCCGGGATCGGTGCCGCCCTCGTGCGCGCGGCCTGCGCGGAGGCGGAGGCGCGCGGGGTGCTCCGCTTCGAGGCCTCGGTGCAGCTGCGCAACGAGGTGCTGTTCCGGCGGCTCGGCTGGCGGAGGATCGGCACGAGCACCGTCGCCCGAGTCGAGCACGCCCGGATGCGCTGGCCGGTCGACCGGCTCGACCGGGCGGCCACCGCGGCCAAGGCGGCCCTCGGCGCCCTTCTGGCTCCGCTGGCGGCCGAGGGGGGCCTCGGTGGGGCCGGCTTCGTCGGCGACGACGGAGCACCGGTCCCGGGCAGCGACCTGATCGCCGTCTGCGACGCGATCGTCCCGTCCATGGTGGAGCGCCACCCGGAGTGGGCGGGGTGGTGCTCGGTGCTGGTCAACGTCAACGACCTCACCGCGATGGGCGCGACCGGCATCGGGCTGATGGACGCGATCGGCGCTCGCGACGCGGCCGCCGCCGCGCGCATCGTGAGCGGTCTGCGGGCCGCCTCCGCCGCCTGGGGCGTCCCCGTGCTCGGCGGGCACACCCAGCTCGGAGTGCCGGCGGCCCTGAGCGTCACCGGTCTCGGCCGTACCGCGGCGCCGGTGCCGGGCGCGGCCGCTCCGGGCGACGAGCTCTCGCTGACGGCCGACCTCGGCGGCGGCTGGCGGCCCGGCTTCGCGGGCGCCCAGTGGGACTCGACGTCGTCCCGGCGCGCGGAGGAGCTCCGGGCGATGGCCGCCTCCGTCGGACTCGCGCGGCCGAGGGCGGCGAAGGACGTGAGCATGGCCGGGCTGGTGGGGACGGTCGGCATGCTCGCCGAGGCCAGCGGAGGAGGAGCGGTGATCGACCTCGCGGCGGTCCCCGTCCCCGAGGCGGCCGGCACCGCCGACTGGCTCGGCTGCTTCCCCGGCTTCGCGATGATCACCGCCGACCGGCGGGGGGAGTCGAGGATGGGCACACCCTGGACCGCGACGGCCGCGGTGGGGAGCGTCGTCACGGAGCCGGGCGTGCGGCTGCGCTGGCCGGACGGCGAGGAGACGACGGCGATCGCCGGTGCGGTGACGGGGCTCGGCGCAGCGGGCTGACGGGCCGGGCCGGAGGCGCATCGTCCTCGGCGCGGCCGTGAGACGCAACCCCGCGCAGATCCTCGCCGAGCGGCGGAGACTGGCGGCGGCCCGTTGCTCGACGGGCGCTCATCGACGGAAGGAACGACCCCATGGTGGATCTCGGAGGACTCGCGGACAAGGCGAAGAACGCCGTGAACAGCGACAAGGGCGAGGAGCTGACCGACAAGGGACTCGACAAGGCGGGCGACGCCGCCGACTCCGCGACCGGCGGGAAGTTCGCCGGCCAGGTCGACAAGGCCCAGGAGGCCGGCGACCAGCACGTCGGCAACGACTGACCGCCGGGCGGCCCTTCCGCGCTGTCGCGGAGGGCCGCCCGTCCATCAGTCCCGGTCGCCGAGCCCGCGCAGCAGCGCCCGCACCACGGCGACGGAGCGATCGGCCGCGTCGTCGACGTGCGCCTCGAACTCGCCGGGGGCGCAGAGGTCCGAGATCCCGCGGACCGAGACGAACGGCAGCCCGTGCACGTGCGCCGTCTGCGCGAGGGAGACGGATTCCATGTCGGTGGCGAGCGCGCCGGGGAAGTCGTTCCGCACGCGGTCCACGTGGGCGCTCGAGACGAAGACGTCGCTCGAGACGATCAGGCCGCGGCGCACCGGCGGCCCCTCCAGCAGCTCGAGCTCCGCGGCGAGCGCCGCGTCGTCCCCGGAGTAACGGGCGGGCATCCCCGGGACCTGCCCGAGCGCGTAGCCGAACGCCCGCGCATCGGCGTCGGTCTGCACGTATTCGGCGCCGATCACGACCTCGCCCACGCGGACGTCGGCGCCCAGGCCGCCGGCGGTCCCCGCGCTCACCACGAGCGGCCGGGAGCCGCCCTCCTGCAGGATCGCTGCGGTGAGACCGCCGGCCGCGTTAACGAGGCCGATGCCGGTGCGGACGAGCAGCACCGCGCGGGAGTCGAGCTCGAGCTCCCACTGCAGCGCGTTGCCGACGGCGCGCGGCTCGGAGGCGCTGGACGCGGCGGCGAGGAACGGCGCGGCCTCCTCGTCCATCGCGACCAGGACGATCGCCGTGCTCACGCGGTGACCGTCTCCCACTCCGAGCGGTGCGCGAGGAACGTGCGCGCCGCCTCCTGCGCCCCCTCGAGGGAGTGGTTGGCGCCCCAGCCGCACTGGGTCTCGTTGGCGGCCGGGACCTCGTCGGCCTCGGTGATGTCCTGGAGCGTCGCCTCGACCAGGCCGAGCACCTCGGAGAGCTCGGGCTCGCCCGAGAGGAGCAGGTAGAAGCCGGTCTGGCAGCCCATCGGCGAGAAGTCGATCACGCGGTCGGAGTGGTTGCGGGACTTCTCGGCGAACAGGTGCTCGAGCGAGTGCACGGTGGGCATTTCGAGGTGCCCGCGGTTGGGCTGGGTGAAGCGCACGTCGTACTTGACGAGGTGGTCGCCTCCGGGCAGCGTCTTCGCGTCGGCGAGGCGCACGTACGGCGCTGCGACGGTGCGGTGGTCGAGGTTGAACGACTCGACGTTCATGCGCGGCTGATCCACGGTGGTCTCCTTCGCTGGGGGTCCCTCCATTGTCCTCCGCTCCGCGGAGCGGAGGCGGACCCCGGCGGATCCGGCTGCTTCTTCTCCGGGGCTGCGCCCGGATGCGAAGAGCTCCTCGCCGGCCACGACGAGGTACGCCGTGTCGAGCGCGATGATCACCAGGACCGCCCTGAACAGGCGCGCGGAGACCGTGCGGTCGTCCAGCGGGACCCCGCCGCCAGACCCGCACGGAGGCGTGGAGCACCCCGGACAGCACCAGCGCGACGAGCGCCGTCACGCCGAGCACACTGTCCGGAACGACCACCGCCACCACCTCCTCCGTCGACGGGTCGAGCATGCCGTCGCGCCCGACGCGGCGGGGACCCGGGCCCCTGAGCACTGGAGAACGGGCCGCTCCGATCCCTGGGGAGGAGCCTCGGCCGCTCCTCAGAACAGGTCCGCGAAACCCATCGCGACGAGGTTGTCGTGCGAGATCCGCAGGCAGTCGAGCGCGCTCCGCCCGTAGCGCTCGTCCTGCTCGACGAGGAGGTGGTCGACGCCGAGCGCGAGGCTCGTCCCGATGATCCCCGGGAAGTCGAGGTTTCCCTCCCCCACCTCGGCGAACTGCACGTTCGAGGTGAAGGCGTGCACGGACCACCCGCCGGACATGTCGGCGGGCGGCCCGACCCGGTAGTCCTTCAGGTGCACCAGGGCGACGCGCTCCCCGTACCGGCGCAGCGTCGTCACGGGATCGAGCCCGCCCCGCTGCACCCAGTGCACGTCGAGCTCGAGCCCCAGCAGCGGAGCCCGGTCGGCGACGACGTCGAGCAGGAGGCGGCCGCCGTGCCGCGCGAACTCGTGGTGGTGGTTGTGGAGCAGCAGCCGCAGCCCGTCGTCGCGGAGCCTCGCCGCGGCGGCCTGGCAGCGGTCGGCGAAGTCGAGCAGAGCGGCCGGCGAGGCCGCCGCGGAGGCGGGCAGCATGCCGATCCGGACCGTGCGCGTGCCGAGCGCGCGGGCGTCGGCGACGATCCCGGCGAGCCCGCCCTCGAGCGCGGCGCCCGGGGAGTCCCCCGGTGCCAGGCCCGCCGAGATCGCCGCGATCTCGACGCCGAGCTCGTCCCGCGCCCGCTGCAGCTCGGCCACGGTGGCCGCCGTCAGCGGGATCTGCGAGATCTCCACCGACCGGTAGCCGATCGCTCGGACCTCCCGGAGCGTCGCGAAGGCGCCCGCCGAGGCGAACGCGTCCTTCAGCATCATCGCCTGCACGCCGATCCTGGTCACGGCAGTCCTCCCGGTCGCGGTGGGGGCCGGCGTCTCCGCGGCCCGGAACGCCCCCGACGGTAGAGGCGCGCCTTCGATCTTGTCAATCGGTTGCCAATACGCGTATGGTCGTGGCACGGCGGCGCTCCTGCCCGCCGGTTCCCGATGACGAGAACGAGGCACGCACCGTGACCACCGCACCCGCGACGACCGCACCCGCGAACCCCGCACCCTGGACCCTCTCCGGCTTCGGCGACGAGATCGACCCCGACCCGGTCGTCCAGGTCGCCGTCCTCCGAGCGCTCGGCGCGCACAGCATCGAGGTGCGCAGCGCCTGGGGCCGGAACGTCGTCGACCTCGACGACGAGCGCCTCGCCCGCCTGGCCGCCGTGCTCGAGCGCGGCGGCCAGTCCGTCTCGGCAGTCGCCTCGCCCATCGGCAAGGTCGACGTCGCCCTCGACCCCGAGCTCGAGGTCGCGCGCCTCGACCGCGTCATCCGCGCCGCGCACGCCCTCGGCACACCGAGCATCCGCGTCTTCTCGTTCTACCGGGGCGAGGGAGTGCCGGTCGAGAGCATCCGCGACGACGTCCTGCTGCGCATGCGCATGCTCGCCGACCGCGCCGAGCGCGAGGGCGTGGTGCTGCTGCACGAGAACGAGAAGGACATCTACGGCGACGTCCCCGAGCGGATCCTCGACCTGGTCGAGTCCGTCGGCTCGCCCGCCCTGCGCCTCGCCTGGGACAACGCGAACTTCGTGCAGTGCGGGGTGCGGCCCTTCGACGACGGCTGGACGGCGCTGCGGCCCTACGTCGACTACCTGCAGGTGAAGGACGCGGTGGCCGCGACCGGCACCGTGGTGCCCGCCGGCGAGGGCGACGGCCAGCTGCGCGAGACGCTCACCGCCCTGCGCGACGACGGCTGGACGGGCGTCGCCTCGCTGGAGCCGCACCTCGCGATCACGGACGCCCTCGGCGGATTCTCCGGCCCCGAGTCGTTCGGAGTGGCCGCTCGGGCCTTCCGGGGGCTCGCCTCCTCGCTCGGGATCGACCTGCGATGACCGTCCGCGCGGCGGTGATCGGCTGCGGCGACATCTCCTCCGTCCACCTCGCGGCGATCGGCACAGCGCCCGGCGCGGAGCTGGTGGCGGTCTGCGACACCGACCCGGGCCGGCTCGCCGCGGCCGCCGAGAGGCACGCGGTGCCGGGCTTCCCCGAGGCGGTCCGGATGCTCGACTCCGTCCGCCCCGACGTCGTGCACGTCTGCACTCCGCACAGCACGCACGCCGCGCTGGCGGTCGCGGCCCTGGACCGCGGCGTCGCGGTGCTCCTCGAGAAGCCGCTCGCCTCCTCCGTCGCCGAGGGCGAGCAGGTGATCGCCGCGGCCGAGCGGGGCGGGGCGCGCATCGGCGTCTGCTTCCAGAACCGCTACAACCCGCCCGTGCAGCGCCTCCGCGAGCTGCTGGCGTCCGGCTCCCTGGGTGCCGTGACGGGTGCGGCCGCGACCGTGCTCTGGCACCGCGCTCCCGGCTACTACCTCGACCGCCCCTGGCGCGGGATGCGGGCCAAGGGCGGCGGCGGGATGCTGATGAACCAGGCGATCCACACCGTCGACCTCCTGCAGTGGCTCCTCGGCGAGGTGGTCGCGGTGAGCGGCTCCGCCTCCACGCGCCTGCTGCCGATCGAGGTCGAGGACACCGCCGACCTGGTGCTCACCCACGCCTCCGGCGCGCGCAGCGTCCTCTACGCGACCGTGGCGAACGCGTGGGACGAGCCGGTCGAGCTCCGCCTGCGCACCGAGCGCGCCACCGTCTCGCTGCGCGGTGCCCTCACCGTGCGGCGCGACGACGGATCCGTCGAGGTCGTCCCGGACACGGAGCGCCGATCCGGCGGGCGCTCGTACTGGGGCGCCTCGCACGAGTTGCTCGTCCACGACTTCTACGCCCGCCTCGGCGAGGACGAGCCCTTCTGGATCTCGCCCCGCGAGGCGGCGAGGTCGCTCGCGATCGTCCAGGCCGCCTACGCCCCGAGCGCGCCCGCGCGGATCCCCCACTCCACCCCGAACGAAGGACTCCTCCCATGACCACCGTCCGCCTCGGCATCATCGGATTCGGCGCCCAGGGCTCCTCCTACGCCCGCTTCCTCGCCGACGGCAGAGTGCGCGACCTCGTCGTCACCGCCGTCACCGACGTCGACCCCGCCCGGGAGGCGGCGGCCGCCGCGCTCGCACCCGGAGCGTCCTTCCACGCCGACCACCGCTCCCTCCTCGCGAGCGGAGAGGTCGACGCCGTCGTCGTCTGCACTCCGCACTACCTCCACCCCGGGATCGGCATCGACGCTCTCGAGCACGGGCTGCACGTGCTGGTCGACAAGCCGGCGGGCGTCTACGCCGCGCAGGTCGCGGAGCTGAACGAGGCCGCCGCCGCCCGTCCCGGTCAGCGCTTCGCGATCATGTTCAACCAGCGGGCGAACCCGCTCTACCGCCGGCTCAAGGAGGTCGTCGACGAGGGCGGGATCGGCCGGATCCTGCGCTCGAACTGGATCATCACGACCTGGTGGCGGCCGCAGGCCTACTTCGACCAGAGCGCGTGGCGCGCGACCTGGGGAGGCGAGGGCGGAGGCGTCCTGGTCAACCAGGCGCCCCACCAGCTCGACCTGTGGCAGTGGCTGTGCGGAGTGCCGGAGTCGGTGGTCGCGAAGGCCGGCTACGGGCGGTGCCGCGACATCGCGGTGGAGGACGAGGTGACGGTGCTCGCCGACTTCGGCGGGGGCACGACCGGCGTGCTGGTCACCACGACGCACGACCCGATCGGCACAGACCGCCTCGAGATCGTCGGCGACCGCGGCCGGATCGTCGTCGACGACTCCCGGGTCGCGACGATCACCCGGCTGAACGCCCCCGAGCGCGAGGTCAGCGCCGCCCTCAGCGCCGAGGACGTGGGCCTCCTGCTCAGCGGTCGCTACGACACCGCGGGCCTCTCCACGACGGAGCGGATCGAGTCGGCGTCGGTCTGGGGCGAGCAGCACACGGCCGTCCTGCAGGACTTCACGGACAGCATCCTGCACGGCACGCCGCTGCTCGCACCCGGGGCGGAGGGGATCCTCGGGGTCCGGCTCGCCAACGCCATCCACTACTCGAGCTGGACGGGACGCGAGGTACCGCTCGACCTCGACGAGGGCGTGTTCCTGGCGGCGCTCAACGAGCGGATCCGCGAGGAGGGGGCGTTCCCGGAGCGGAGCTGACGGGGCGGAGCCGCGCGGACCCGCGCTGGAGGGGCCGGAGCGGTGGGCGGCCGACCGGCGACGGCGGCCTCCCGGAGCGCGGGCTCCCCGATCCGGCCCGACCCGGACGCGAGCGACGGGCCGGGCGGGCTTCTCGGCCCTGTGGCAGCATGGGCGGCGGACGGCGCCCCGTCCGCCGCCGTGCCCCTCGAGAGAAGACCGCGATCGTGCCCAGCGAAGACGCGCCCACCGGCCCCTCCGCCGCGAGACGCCGCGGCCGCTCCGCGACGACGATCTACGACGTCGCCCGACTCGCCGGCGTCGCCCCCTCCACCGTCTCCCGCGGGCTGAGCACGCCCGGACGGCTGAACGCCGCGACCGAGCAGCGGATCCGCGCCGCCGCGAAGGAGCTGGGCTACCGGCTCAACCCGATGGCGCGCGCGCTGCCGACGGGCCGCACCTCGACCCTCGGGCTGCTGGTGGCCGACATCACCAACCCGGCCTTCTTCCCCGCCGTGCGCGGAGCGGAGCGGGCGGCGTCGCTCCGCGGCTTCACGATGATCCTCGCCGAGTCGCAGGAGTCCGGGGAGCGCGAGGCCGAGGCGGCCGACCGCATCGCCGCCTCCACCGACGGGCTCGTCCTCGTCAGCACCCGCCTCAGCGACGAGGAGATCATCGCGCTGGCCGGGCGCATCCCGGTCGTCGTCCTCAACCGCGTGGTCCCCGGCGTCGCGGGGATCGTGCCCGATCTCGCCCCCGGGATCGACGCCGCGCTCGACCACCTCGCGGCCCTCGGCCACCGCTCCCTCGCCTTCATCGCCGGTCCGCCCGACTCGTGGATGAGTGCCGCGCGATGGGAGCTCCTCCTCGACCGCGCTCCGCAGCGGGGCATGACGGTCGTCGAGATCGGGCCGGGCGTCTCGACCCTCGAGGGCGGGAGGAGCGCGCTCGCGAGGGTGACCGCCTCCGGCGTCGGCGCGGTGATCGCCTACAACGACCTGGTCGCCATCGGGCTGATGCGCGCGGCTCAGGAGTCGGGCGTCGCGATCCCGGAGCAGCTCAGCATCATCGGCTTCGACGACATCTTCGGGAGCGACTTCACCTCGCCGCCGCTGTCGACCATCAGCGCACCGCTGGGCCGGATGGGCGAGCGGGCGGTCCGCCGGGTGCTCGGCGACGAGGAGCCTCCGGAGCGGGCCGACGATCTGCCGACGGAGTTCGTCCCGCGCGCCTCGACGGGGCCCCGCCGCGACTCCTGACCCCGGTCCGCGCCCGGCGCGCCATCCGGTGCGACACCTCTGGCAATCGGTTGACACTCCTCGGCACCCATACTTGGATGGCCCCGTGCCGACGAAGCTGCTGAACGATCCCGACCGACTCCTGCCGATCGACCCGACGACCCGGGCGATCGCCCGCGATCTCCACGCGAGCGTCGCCGACCTGCCGATCCTCTCCCCGCACGGGCACGTGGATCCGCGCCTCCTGCTCGAGGACCGCCCCTTCGCCGACGCGTCCGAGCTCTTCCTCCGGCACGACCACTACGTCACCCGTCTGCTCCACTCCGCCGGGATCGACCTCGGCGATCTCGGCATCCCCGGAGGCGTGCGCCTCGCCGGCCCGGAGGAGGTGTGGCGCACGTTCTGCGCGCACTGGCGGATCTTCGCGGGAACCGCCTCGGGCTACTGGCTCCAGTCGATCCTCGCCGAGCAGTTCGGCATCACCGAGCAGCCCGACGCCTCCACCGCCGACGCCCTCTTCGCGGCGATCGGGGTCCGGCTGGCGTCCGACGCCTTCCGCCCGCGGGCGCTCTTCGAGCGGTTCGGGATCGAGGTGCTGGCGACGACCGACGATCCGCTGGACGACCTGGCCGTCCATCGGGCTCTGGCGGAGGATCCGGCGTTCCCGGGCCGCGTGCTGCCGACCTTCCGGCCCGACGCCTACCTCGATCCCTCCGCCCCCGGCTGGCCCGAGCGCGTCGCCGCCCTGGCCGCCGCCACCGGAACGAAGGAGTCCAGCTTCCCCGGATTCCTCGAGGCCCTCCGCGCCCGTCGCCGGCACTTCCTCGACCACGGCGCCGTCTCCGCCGACCACGGAGTGCTGGAGCCGCTGACCGTCGACCTCGATCCCGCCGAGGCGCAGTCCCTCTTCGCCCGCGCCCGCGCCGGCACGATCGACGCCGAGGGCAGCCGCGTCCTCGCCGGCCACCTGCTGCTGCAGTCCGCCCGCATGAGCGTCGACGACGGCCTGGTGATGACCGTCCACGCCGGCGTGCTGCGCAACCACGATCGGCCGACCTTCGAGCGCTTCGGCCCCGACACCGGCCACGACATCCCCGTCGCGACCCGGTTCGCCGAGCCCCTCCGTCCGCTGCTGCAGGAGCTCGGCAACGCGCCGGGCTTCCACCTCGTCCTCTTCGGGATCGACGAGAGCACCCACTCGCGCGAGCTCGCTCCCCTCGCCGGCTACTACCCGTCGGTGTTCCTCGGAGCGCCGTGGTGGTTCCTCGACGCGCCCGACGCGGTGCTGCGCTTCCGCGCCGCCGTGACGGAGACCGCCGGCTTCTCGCGGAGCTCCGGCTTCATCGACGACACCCGCGCGTTCCTCTCCATCCCGGCCCGTCACGACATGGCGCGGAGGCTGGACGCCGCGTTCCTCGCGCGCCTGGTCGCCGAGGGGCGCATCGACTCCGAGACGGCGAGCGCCGTCATCCTGGACCTCGTCGACGCCCAGCCGCGGAAGGTCTTCAAGCTGTGAGCGGGCACGGCGGAGGAGGCGGTTTCGATCGCGCGTCCGCGGGCCTGCCGGCGGCTCCCGTCCGCATCGTCCACCTCGGCCTCGGCGCCTTCCACCGAGCGCATCAGGCCTGGTACACGCACGCCGTCGACGACGACCACGAGTGGGGCATCGCCGCATTCACCGGCCGGAGCCCCCGCGCGGCCGAGGAGCTCGCCGCGCAGGACGGCCTGTTCACGCTGATCGAGCGCGGACCGGAGGGCGACTCGGCGACGGTCGTGGGCAGCATCGTCGAGGCGGTCGACGGCGCGGACGTCGCGCGTCTCGTCGAGCTCGTCGCGGCTCCAGGGACGGCGATCGTCACGCTGACGATCACGGAGGCCGGGTACCGTCTCGCCGCGGACGGCGGCCCCGACCTGGACGACCCCGCCGTCCGGAGCGACCTCGCCGCCCTCCGATCGGGAGGAGCGCCGACGACCGCGCTCGGCCGCCTCCTCCTCGGCCTCACCGCCCGGCGCGACGCCGGCTCCGGCCCGCTCGCCGTCGTCCCCTGCGACAACCTCTCCGGCAACGGCCCTCTCGTGCGCCGTGGACTGCTCCTGCTCGCCGAGCGGCTCGACCCGTCGCTCGCCGACTGGATCGACCGCACCGTCTCGTTCGTGTCGACCTCCGTCGACCGGATCACCCCGGCCACCACGGCGGCGGACCGGGAGGCGGCGGCCGAGCTCACCGGCATCAGCGACGCCGCGTCCGTCGTGACCGAGCCGTTCCGCGACTGGGTCCTCTGCGGCGGGTTCCCCGCCGGCCGACCCGCCTGGGAGCGCGTCGGAGCCCGCTTCGTGGACGACATCGAGCCCTTCGAGCGGCGCAAGCTGCGACTCCTCAACGGCGCGCACACGCTCCTCGCCGCCACCGGCCGCCGGCGGGGCCTCGCCACCGTCGCGGAGGCGATCGCCGACCCCGCCTGCCGGAGCGCCGTCGAGGCGTTCTGGGCGGAGGCGGCGGCCGGCCTCCCCGCCGGTCTCGACGCGGACGCCTACTGCGCCGCCCTCCTCGAGCGCTTCGGCAACCCCCGGATCGAGCACCGGCTCGAGCAGATCGGCGCCGACGCGACCGCCAAGCTCCGCATCCGGATCGTGCCCGTGCTCCTCGCCGAGCGCGCGGGCGGACACGGCGGAGCCGCCTCCCTCCGTGCCGTCGCCGACTGGATCGCACTGCTGCTCCAGGGCGACCGCCTGCCCGACGCGCAGCGCCCCGCCCTCGACCGCGCCCTCGGCTCCGCCCGGCCCCTCGAGGCGCTGCTGCGGCTCGTCGACCCGCGCCTCGTCGACGACCCGGCCCTCGTCGCCGCGGTCGCCGCTCAGGCGGCCTAGACCTCCACCCCGCCTCTCCGCGCGGTGCCTTCCGGCACCGTCGGCAACCGATTGCCACCTTCGCACCGTCTCGATGCGGCGCGGATCCCCGTCGGGTCCGCGCCCGGGTAAAGGAGCCCGCATGACCCCCCGCACCACCGCGCCCGGAGCGCCCGCCGCTGAGAAGCTCTCCAAGCTGAGCATCGTGGGCTACGGCGCCGGCGACACGGCGAACAACCTCGCCTTCACCACCGCCACGATGTTCCTGCTCGTCTACTACACCGACGTCGCCGGGATCTCCGCGGCCGCGGCGGGCACGCTGCTGCTCGTCGTGCGGATCTTCGACGCGTTCGCCGACGTCTTCGCCGGCCGGGTCGTGGACCGCACCTACAGCAGGCGCTTCGGCAAGTTCCGGCCCTTCCTGATGTTCGGGTCGGTCCCGCTCCTGCTGCTCTCGGCCGCGACCTTCTCCGTCCCGCAGATCGGCGAGAGCGGAACCCTGCTCTACGCCTACCTGAGCTATGCCGCGCTCGGCCTCGCCTACAGCCTCGTCAACATCCCCTACGGCTCGCTCGCCGGAGCGATGACGCAGGTCGGCACCGAGCGCGCGAAGCTCGCCAGCGCCCGCGCCATCGGCGGCGCGATCGTGGGGGCCGGGCTCGGCACCTTCATGGCCCCGCTGGTCGTCCCCGGCGCCGATCTGCAGTCGCTCTTCTCGATCGTCACGCTGAGCTTCGTCGTCGTCGGCTCCGCGCTCTACCTCTTCACGATCCTGACCGCGAAGGAGCGGGTCCAGCGCGACGTCGCGCACGTCACGTTCCGTCAGAGCATGACGACCCTCCGCTCCAACCGGCCGCTGCTCTTCCTCTGCCTCAGCTCGTTCCTGTTCCTCACCGGGACGCTCGCGCTCCAGACCGTGCAGCTCTACTACCTGCGCGACGTGCTCGGATCGGTCCAGCTCTACGCCGCGATGTCGCTGATCCAGCTCGCCCTGACCTTCGGCCTGGCCGCCCTCGTCCCGACGATCGTGCGGCGGTTCGGCAAGCGCAACGCCTACATGGCCGGAGTCGGGGTCCTGATCAGCGGCGGAACGGTCGTCTTCCTCGCCCCGGGCGACGCGGTGGCGGTCGGCTTCGGCGGACTGGTCCTCGCCTACGTCGGCATCCAGCTCGTCAACATGCTCGTCTGGGCGATCGAGGCGGACACCGTCGAGTACGGGGAGTGGAAGACCGGCATCCGCTCCGAGGGCACGATCTACGCCCTGTTCTCCTTCACCCGCAAGACCGGCCAGGCGGTCGGAGGCGCCCTCGCCGCGTACTCGCTGGCCTGGGGCGGCTACGTGGCCGGGGCCGCGGAGCAGAGCGAGCACGCCGGGTGGGGCATCCGCGCCGCCGCCGGCCTCATCCCGGCCGTCGCCGCCCTGCTCGCGGTGCTGATCATGGCGTTCTACCCGCTGACCGACCGCCGGCACGCGCAGATCGTCGCCGAGATCGCCGAGCGCCGCGAGAGCACGGGGCAGGCCGCGCCCGTGGCGCCCGGCCTCTCGACCGCCGCGTTCTCGATGGACCGCGCTCCCGGCCGGAACCCCTGACCCGATCCCCCACCACGAAAGGCACCCCATGAAGATCGACAAGGCCGAGGTCGTCGTCACCAGTCCCGACCGCAACTTCGTCACCCTCAAGCTCACGACCGACGACGAGCTGACCGGCCTCGGCGACGCGACCCTCAACGGCCGCGAGCTCGCCGTGGTCTCCTATCTCGCCGACCACGTCGTGCCGCTGCTCCTCGGCCGTGACGCCTCGCGCATCGAGGACACCTGGCAGTTCCTCTACCGGTCGTCCTACTGGCGCCGCGGGCCGGTCACGATGGCGGCGATCGCGGCGGTCGACACCGCCCTCTGGGACATCAAGGGCAAGGCCGCGGGCATGCCGCTCTACCAGCTGCTCGGAGGCGCGTCCCGCACCGGCCTGCTCGCCTACGGCCACGCGTCCGGGCGGACGGACGCGGAGCTGTTCGACAGCATCCGCGAGCACCAGGAGCAGGGGTACCGCGCGATCCGCGTGCAGACCGCGGTGCCGGGACTGACCTCGATCTACGGCATCGCCTCCAACGCCGTCCTCGAGGGCAACGCCGGTGTGCGCTACGACCACGAGCCGGCGCAGCGCGGCGGCCTGCCGACCGAGGAGGACTGGGACACCCGCGCCTACCTGCGCCACGTCCCCCGCGTCTTCGAGGCCGTCCGCAACGAGTTCGGGCCGGGGCTCCCCCTCCTCCACGACGGCCACCACCGGATGACGCCGATCCAGGCCGCGGCCCTCGGCAAGTCCCTCGAGCCGTACGACCTCTTCTGGCTCGAGGACTGCACGCCCGCCGAGAACCAGGAGGCCCTCCGCCTCGTCCGGCAGCACACCACGACGCCCCTGGCGATCGGCGAGGTCTTCAACACCGTCTGGGACTACCAGCTCCTCATCCGCGAGCAGCTGATCGACTACATCCGGAGCGCGGTCACGCACACCGGAGGCGTCTCCCACCTCCGGAGGATCCTCGACCACGCCGCGCAGTACCAGATCAAGTCCGGGATGCACGGACCCACCGACGTCTCCCCGGTGGGCATGGCGGCCGCGATGCACCTGGGCCTGGCGATCCACAACTTCGGGATCCAGGAGTACATGAAGCACGGCGAGCGGACCGACAGCGTCTTCCAGCAGTCGTTCACCTGGAGCGAGGGACGGCTGCACCCGGGCGACGCCCCCGGTCTGGGCGTGGAGCTCGACGTCGACGCCGCCGGGAAGTACCCCTACGTGCGCGCGTACCTGCCCTTCAACCGCCTCGCCGACGGCACCGTCCACGACTGGTGACCTGCCCCCCTCCGCCGAGGCGATCCCGGACCGTCGCGGGAGCCACGACCAGCGGGCTCCCTCGACGGTCCGGGGTTCCCCCCGCCGAGCACAGGCCGGTCAGGGCACGAAGCGGTAGCCCATGCCCGCCTCGGTCAGCAGGTGCCGCGGATGCGCGGGGTCGGGCTCGAGCTTCTTGCGCAGCTGCGCGAGGTAGAGGCGCAGGTAGCCGGTGTCGGTGACGTGCGCGGGGCCCCAGATCTCGGCCAGCAGCGAGCGGCGGGTGACCAGCTTGCCCGCGTTGCGGATGAGGATCTCGAGCACCTGCCACTCGGTCGGGGTGAGCCGCACGGAGACGCCGTCCCGCGTCGCGCTCTTGGCCACCAGGTCCACGGTCACCTCGCCGATCACGACCAGCGGCTCGCCGTCGGCCGGCTGCACCCGCCGCGAGAGGGCCCGGATGCGCGCGAGCACCTCGTCCATCGAGAACGGCTTGGTGACGTAGTCGTCCGCGCCGGCGTCGAGCGCGCCCACCTTGTCGGCCGCGCCCGTCCGTCCCGACACCACCAGGATCGGCGCGCTCGTCCAGCCGCGCAGTCCGTGGATGACCTCGACCCCGTCGAGCCGTGGCATGCCGAGGTCGATCATGTAGAGGTCCGGATGCTCGTCCACCGCGCGGTTGATCGCCTCGGTGCCGTCGCCGGCCGTCACCACGTCGTATCCGCGGGCGGTGAGCGTGATGCGCAGGGCGCGCAGGATCTGCGGGTCGTCGTCGGCGATCAGGATCTTCATGCGGCTCCTCCGGAGTCCTCGTGCGGAGCGGTGCCCGACCCGCCGTCGTGCGGGACGGGAGGAGCGACGTGAGCCGCAGGAGCAGCGGCAGCAGTCTCCTTCGCCAGCGGCAGCGTCACCACCATCGTCAGCCCGCCCCCCGGAGTGTCCTCCGTCTCGAGCGTGCCGCCCATCCCCTCCGTGAACCCCTTCGAGAGCGCGAGACCGAGGCCCAGGCCCGTGAGGTTGTCGTCGTCGCCGAGTCGCTGGAACGGCACGAAGATCTCGGCGCGGCGCTCCTCGGGCACCCCGGGGCCGTGGTCGACGATCCGCAGCTGCGCGCTCCCGCCGAAGGCGCTGGCGGCCACGCGCACCCGGGTGCCGGACGGCGCGTAGCGGACGGCGTTCGCGAGCAGGTTGACCACGACGCGCTGCAGCAGAACCGCGTCGGCGAGCAGCGCCGGGCCCTCCGGATCGAGGTCGAGGTCGACCTCGCCGGGACCGAGCCCGAGCTCGTCGAGCGCGGGGAGCACCACGTCGGCGGCGTCGAGCGGGGCGAGCGCCACGGCGAGCGCCCCCGCCTCCAGCCGCGTCACGTCGAGCAGGTCGGTGACCAGCGCGGCGAGCACGGTGAGGCTCTCGTCGGCGGTGGCGAGCAGCTCCTCCCGGTCGCGCTCGCTCCAGACCACCTCGGGCGAGCGCAGACCGCTGACCGCCGCGGTGGCCGCGGCGAGGGGCCGGCGCAGGTCGTGGCTGACGGCCGAGAGCAGGGCGCTGCGCACCCGGTCGGTCTCGGCCAGCGGAGCGAGGGAGCTGGCCGTCTCGCTGAGGGCCGCGTTCTCGAGCACCGAGTCCAGCTGGGCGGCGACGACCTGGAGCAGTCGCCGCTCGCTCCCCTCCAGCTCGCGGCCGTGCAGCTCGAGCACCGCGCCCTCGCCCACCGCGATGCGCGCGGGATCGCCCTCCGGCTGCGGCTCACCGTCCGCCGCGACGAGCTCGCCGCCGCGCAGCAGCCGCACGCCGGTCAGCCCGAACGCCTCGCGCGAGCGCTCGAGGATCGCCTGCAGCGCCCCCTGCCCGCGGATCACGCCACCGGCGATCGTCGCCAGCAGCTCCGACTCCGCCCCCGACCGCTTGGCGGCCCGCGCCCGCCGGGCCGCGCGGTCGACCACGGCGCTGACGAGCGCCGCGTTCAGCACGTAGAGCACCAGCGCCAGCGCGTGCAGAGGCTCGTCGACGGTGATCGTGTAGAGCGGATCGACGAAGAAGAAGTCGAGGGTCAGCCCCGAGAGCACGGCCGCGAAGAGGGCCGGCCAGAGCCCGCCGACCAGCGCGACCACCACCACCAGCAGCTGGTACGAGAGCACGTCGCTCGTGATCGACTCGTCGCTGCGGAGGCTCGAGAGCAGCCAGGTCACCAGCGGGCCGCCCACGAGGGCGAGGGCCAGTCCCAGGAGGCGGCGCCGCAGCGTCAGGGCCCCGTCGAGCCTCGGCAGCACCGCGGTGCGCCCGGCGGCGGAGTGGCTGACGATGTGCACGTCGATGTTGCCGGACTCGCGGATCACCGTCGACGCCGTGCCGGGCGTCAGCGCCGAGGCGAGACGGCCCCGCCTGCTCACGCCGATCACCAGCTGCGTCGCGTTCACCGAGCGGGCGAACTCGACCAGCGTGCGCGGCACGTCCTCGCCGACCACCTGGTGGTAGCTGCCGCCGAGCTTCTCGACCAGCACCCGCTGCGCCTCGAGCACGTGCGGCCGGGGAGCGCGGAGGCCGTCGGGGGTCACCACGTGCACGGCGAGCAGGTCGCCCCCGGAGGCGCGGGCCGCGATCCGCGCGCCGCGCCGCAGCAGGGTCTCCCCCTCCGGCCCGCCGGTGAGGGTCACGACCACGCGCTCGCGCGCCTCCCAGGTGCTGTCGATGCCGTGCTCGACGCGGTAGTCGCGGAGCGCGCTGTCGACCTCGTCGGCGAGCCAGAGCAGCGCGAGCTCGCGCAGGGCGGTCAGGTTGCCGAGCCGGAAGTAGTTGGACAGCGCCGCGTCGATGCGCTCGGGCGGGTAGACGCGGCCGTCGGCGAGGCGGTCGCGCAGCGCCTGGGGCGCCAGGTCGACGACCTCGATCTGGTCGGCGGCGCGGAGGACCGCGTCCGGGATCGTCTCGCGCTGCGGCGCTCCGGTGATCGCGTGCACCACGTCGTTGAGCGAGTCGATGTGCTGGATGTTCACGGTCGAGAAGACGGTGATGCCGGCGTCGAGGAGCGTCCTGACGTCCTCCCAGCGCTTCTCGTGCCGGGAGCCGGGGGCGTTGGTGTGCGCGAGCTCGTCGACCAGCGCGACGTCGGGCCGGCGGGCGAGCACCGCGTCGAGGTCCATCTCGTCGAGCAGCACGCCGCGGTGCTCGACGGCCCTCCTCGGCACGACCTCCAGCCCCTCGACCATCGCGGCGGTGGCGGAGCGGCCGTGCGTCTCGACCACGGCCACCACGACGTCGCGACCCTCGGCGGCGAGCCGGCGGCCCTCCTCGAGCATCGTGTAGGTCTTGCCCACTCCGGGCGCGGCTCCGAGGAGCACGCGCAGGCGGCCCTTCGTCATGCTCCCGGCCTCCCCTCGTGCTCGCGGCTCCGGGGCGTCCCGGGCTCGCGGGACCGGCGTCGATCCGCTCGATCGGACGGTCCCGACGAGCCGATCGCGATTCTACGAGCCGGAGGCGCCACCGGAGCGGTCACAGCCGCGCGAGAGCGGCGTTGAGCTCGAGCACGTCCACCGTCGGCTCGCCGAGGTACCCGAGCTCGCGGCCCGCGGTGTGCTCCTCGACCAGCGCGCGCACGGCGCTCACGTCGAGCCCGCGGGCGGCGGCGACGCGGGGCGCCTGCAGCTGCGCGTAGGCGGGGCTGATCGCGGGGTCGAGCCCCGAGGCGGAGGCGGTCAGCGCATCGGCCGGAACCGCGGCCGGGTCGACGCCCTCGAAGGCCGCGATCGCGGCCCGGCGCTCCTCGACGGACGCGACCAGGTCGGCGTTCTCGGGGCCGAGGTTGCTGCCGGTCGAGGCCGCGGCGTCGTAGCCCGCGGCGGAGGGACGCGACTGGAACCACTCCGGCAGGGGCGCTCCGTCGGCGTCCGTGAACGACTGGCCGATCAGCGACGAGCCGATCACCGCGCCGTCCTGGCGCAGCAGCGAGCCGTTCGCCTGGGCGGGCAGGGCGAGCTGCCCGATCCCGAGCACCGCGAGCGGGTACGCCGCTCCCAGCAGCACGGTGAGCACGATCATCGCGCGCAGCGCGACACCGTAGGGACGGAACATGGTCTCTTCTCTCTGTCTTCAGTGGTCGGGACGGGTGGGTCAGAAGCCGGGGATCGCGGCGACGATCAGGTCGACGAGCTTGATCCCGAGGAACGGAGCGATCACTCCGCCCAGCCCGTAGACCAGGAGGTTGCGGCTGAGGATGCGCGAGGCGGCGACCGGGCGGTACGCCACTCCCCGCAGCGCGAGCGGGATCAGCACGACGATCACCAGCGCGTTGAACACGATCGCCGAGAGGATCGCCGAGGCCGGCGAGTGCAGCTGCATCACGTTCAGCACCGCGAGCCCGGGGAAGACCCCCGCGAACATCGCCGGGATGATCGCGAAGTACTTCGCCACGTCGTTCGCGATCGAGAACGTGGTGAGCGCGCCGCGGGTGATCAGCAGCTGCTTGCCGATCCGCACGATGTCGATGAGCTTGGTGGGGTCGGAGTCGAGGTCGACCATGTTGCCCGCCTCCTTCGCCGCCGAGGTGCCGGTGTTCATCGCCACGCCCACGTCTGCCTGCGCGAGTGCCGGGGCGTCGTTGGTGCCGTCGCCGGTCATCGCGACCAGCGCGCCGCCCTCCTGCTCGCGCCGGATCAGGGCGAGCTTGTCCTCGGGGGTCGCCTCGGCGAGGTAGTCGTCGACTCCCGCCTCCGCCGCGATCGCCTTCGCGGTCAGCGGGTTGTCGCCCGTGATCATCACGGTGCGGATGCCCATCGCGCGCAGCTCCGAGAAGCGCTCGGCGAGCCCGTCCTTCACCACGTCCTTCAGGTGCACGACGCCGAGCAGGCGGGCGCCGTGGGCGTCCTTCACCGCGACGACGAGGGGCGTGCCGCCGCTCTCCGAGACGCCGTCGACGAGCACCGTGAGGCGCGCCGCGACCGCGGACGGCAGCGGCCCCTCCTCCTCCACCCAGGCGCGCACGGCCGAGCCGGCGCCCTTGCGGATGGAGGAGCCGTCGGGGAGGTCGAGCCCGCTCATCCGGGTCTGCGCGGTGAACGGCACCACGGCGGCCTGAGCGGGCTCGACGGCGGGACGGCCCGAGTCGCCCGCGAGGTCGACGATCGACTTCCCCTCGGGTGTCGGGTCGCTGAGCGAGGAGGAGGCGGCCGCGTCGACGAGGGCGGCCTGCGCCACTCCGTCGAGCGGGAGGAACGCCACCGCGCGGCGGTTGCCGTAGGTGATGGTCCCCGTCTTGTCGAGCAGGAGCGTCGTGACGTCGCCCGCCGCCTCCACCGCCCGGCCGGACATCGCGAGCACGTTGCGCTGCACGAGCCGGTCCATGCCGGCGATGCCGATGGCCGAGAGGAGGGCGCCGATGGTGGTCGGGATGAGGCAGACGAGCAGGGCGACCAGCACCGGGACGCTCACGGAGGCTCCTGCGAACGAGGCGATCGGGTTCAGGGTCAGCACGACCACGACGAACACGATCGAGAGGCTCGCCAGGAGGATGTCGAGCGCGATCTCGTTCGGCGTCTTCTGCCGCGACGCGCCCTCGACCAGGCCGATCATCCGGTCGACGAAGGTCTCGCCCGGCCGCGAGGTGATGCGCACCACGATCCGGTCCGAGAGCACTCGCGTGCCGCCCGTCACCGCGCTGCGGTCGCCCCCGCTCTCGCGGACGACCGGCGCCGACTCGCCCGTGATCGCCGACTCGTCGATGGAGGCGATGCCCCAGACGATGTCGCCGTCGCCGGGGACGAGGTCGCCCGCCTCCGCCACGACCACGTCGCCCAGCTGCAGCTCGGCCGAGGAGACCTCGACCAGGCGGGCCGACAGGGCGGAGGGGTCCGCGGGGTCGTAGTCCGTCACGCGCCGGGCCGGAGTGCTGGTGCGGGTGGCGCGCAGGCTCTCGGCCTGCGCCTTGCCGCGGCCCTCGGCCACCGACTCCGCGAGGTTCGCGAACACCACGGTGAGCCAGAGCCAGATCGCGATGCCGCCCGTGAAGGTGACGGGCACCGTCGATCCACCCGACTCCTCCGGCCCCCCGAGGAACGGCTCGGCGATCGCCAGCACCGTGGTCAGCACGGCGCCGACCTCGACGATGAACATCACGGGGTTGCGCCACATCAGGCGCGGATCGAGCTTGCGCAGCGCTCCGGGGAGGGCGGCGGCGAGCTGGCGCGGCCCGAGGGCGGCGCGGGTGGGGCGCGCGGGTTCCGCGGGGGCCTCGGTGAGTGCAGTGGTCATCGGAGTCGCAGTCCTTCCGCCAGGGGGCCCAGCGCGAGTACGGGGAAGTAGGTGAGCGCGGTCACGACGACCGTGACGCCCACGAGGAGGCCGACGAACTGCGGCCGGTGGGTGGGCAGCGTGCCGGCGCTGGAGGGCACCGGCGACTGCGCCGCGAGCGAGCCGGCCAGGGCGAGCACCAGCAGGATCGGGAGGAAGCGGCCGAGGAGCATCGCGACGCCGAGCGCCGTGTTGAGCCAGGGCGTGTTCGCCGTCAGCCCCGCGAACGCCGAGCCGTTGTTGTTGGACGCGGAGGTGAAGGCGTAGAGCACCTCCGAGAGCCCGTGCAGCCCGGGGTTCAGGATCGACGTGCTCTCCACGTCCTCCCGCACCGCCGGGATCGCGAAGCTCAGGGCCGTGCCGGCCAGCACGAGCGTCGGCGTCACGAGGATGTAGAGGCTCGCGAGCTTGATCTCGCGCGGGCCGAGCTTCTTGCCCAGGTACTCGGGCGTCCGGCCGACCAGCAGCCCGCCGACGAACACGGCCAGCACCGCGAGCACGAGCATCCCGTAGAGGCCCGAGCCGACGCCGCCGGGGGCGACCTCCCCGAGCATCATGTTGAGCATCGGCAGCATGCCGCCGAGCGCGGTGAAGGAGTCGTGCATCGCGTTGACGGCGCCGGTCGAGGTGAGCGTCGAGGCGGTCGCGTAGAGGGCGGAGCCGGCGATGCCGAAGCGCGTCTCCTTGCCCTCCATCGCGGCTCCGGCGGCCTGCGCCGCGGATCCGCCGCCCGCCGCCTCCAGCGCGGTGAGGGCCGCGAGCGACACGACGAAGATCGTCGCCATCGCCGCGAGGATCGCGCGCCCCTGCCGCACGTCGCCGACCATCCGGCCGAAGGTGCGCGGCAGCGAGAACGGGATCGCGAGGATCAGCACGATCTGCAGCAGCGACACCCACGCCGAGGGGTTCTCGAACGGGTGCGCGGAGTTGGCGTTGAAGTAGCCGCCGCCGTTGGTGCCGAGCAGCTTGATCGCCTCCTGCGAGGCCACCGCGCCGCCCGGGATGCTCTGCTCGCCGCCGGTGAGCGTGGTCACCGTCAGCGGGCCGTTCAGGTTCTGGATCACGCCGCCCGCGATCATCACGACCGCCGCCACCACCGCGAGGGGCAGCAGGAGGCGCAGCGTGCCGCGCACGAGGTCGACCCAGAAGTTGCCGAGCGTTCCGGAGGAGCGGCGCGCGAATCCGCGGATCAGCGCCACCGCCACGGCCAGGCCCACGGCCGCCGAGACGAAGTTCTGCACGGCGAGGCCGCCGAGCTGCACCGCGAAGCCGAGGGTCGCCTCCGGGGAGTAGGACTGCCAGTTGGTGTTGGTGACGAACGAGACGGCGGTGTTGAACGCCAGCCCCTCCGGCACCGCGGGCAGGCCGAGGGAGCCGGGCAGGACCGCCTGGAGGCGCTGCATCCCGTAGAGCAGGAGCACGCCGACGAGAGAGAAGGCCAGCACGGCCCGGAGGTAGGCGCGCCAGCTCTGCTCGCCCGCGGAGTCGACGCCGATGAGGCGGTAGACGCCGCGCTCGAGGGCGAGGTCGCGCGTCGAGGTGTAGACGCGGAACATGTGGTCGCCGAGGGGGCGGTGGAGGAGGGCGACGGCCAGGCCGACGGTCGCGACCTGGAGGACGGCGAGGAGCGGATCCATCAGAAGCGCTCCGGTCGGATCAGGGCCGCGACGAGGTAGACGACGGCGGCGAGCGCCAGCACGGCCGCGAGGGCGTCGAAGACGATCACCGGCCCGCCTCCTTCTCGCGGGTCCCGCGGGTCGCCGAGGGGGGCGGTCCGCCCAGCCGCTCGACCCCCTTCGCGGCGAGAGCGATGAGCGAGAAGAGGGCGAGCATGCCGAGGAGGTAGGCGAGGTCGAGCACGGAGGACTCCATCCGGGGAGCGGACGACGCCCGGGACCGGACGCCTGCCGGGAAGCGGCACAGGAAGCGATGCAACACCTCGCGGGGGCCCGTCGGAGCGGTCCTCACGGTTCCCCTACGGCCCGGCCCGGAGTCCTCGCGTTTCCCTCACGCGGACGGCGGCGGGCGCCCGGCGGAGGGGCGCGAGCCGGGCGGGAGCCGAGCGGTGAGAGCGTTCTCCCCCAGCAACGGCGGGGGTCGACGTCCCGAAGATCACATTTCGGCATCGCCTGGACAAATTCGCCGCCCGCGCTTTACTCCCCCCGATCGAAGGAATATGTTCTCTCCGTGGACAAAGCCCCTCGGGGCTCTCCCGCCCTCCCGGGCGACGACACGACGACGTGCGCCACACGTGCACGCCTCTTGTCGTCCTCTCCCTCGGACACTGCTTTCAGAGAGGAATGCACTCCATGAAGTTCTCCCGCGGCATCACCACGCTGGCCGCCGCCGGCATCATCTCCCTCGGCCTCGCGGCCTGTTCCGCGAGCCCCGCCAACTCCGGAGGCGCCGCTGCCGGCGCCGGCGCGGAAGGCGACTGCACCGTCGGCATCTCGATGCCCACGCGCAGCCTCGAGCGCTGGATCAACGACGGCGAAGGCCTCCAGTCGCAGCTCGAGGGCGACGGCTGCACCGTCGACCTCCAGTACGCGGACAACAAGACCGATCAGCAGATCTCGCAGATCCAGAACCAGATCGCCGGCGGCTCCAAGATCCTGGTCATCGCCGCGATCGACGGCGAGGCGCTCGCGCCCGTCCTCGCCGAGGCGAAGAAGCAGAACGCCACCGTCATCGCCTACGACCGTCTCATCAACGGCACCGCGGACGTCGACTACTACGCGACCTTCGACAACTACAAGGTCGGCCAGCTCCAGGGCCAGTACATCGAGTCGACCCTCGACCTGAAGAACGCCGCGGGTCCCTTCACCCTCGAGCCCTTCGCCGGCAGCCCCGACGACAACAACGCGAAGTTCTTCTTCTCCGGCGCGTGGGACGTCCTGCAGCCCTACATCGAGAGCGGCAAGCTCACCGTCCCCTCGGGCAAGTCGCCCGCGTCGGACGACGACTGGGCCTCGATCGGCATCCAGGGCTGGGCCTCCGACAAGGCGCAGTCCGAGATGGACAACCGCCTCTCGTCCTTCTACACCGGCGGCCAGAAGGTCGACGTCGTGCTCTCCCCCAACGACAGCCTGGCCATCGGCATCGAGGCCTCGCTGAAGTCGGCCGGCTACACCCCCGGCGCCGACTACCCGGTCATCACCGGCCAGGACGCCGACAAGGCCAACGTCAAGGCGATCCTCGCCGACGAGCAGTCCATGACGGTCTGGAAGGACACCCGCACCCTCGGCGACCGCGTCTTCCAGATGGTGCAGTCGATCGTCGCGGGCGAGGAGCCCGAGGTCAACGACACCGAGACCTACGACAACGGCGAGAAGGTCGTCCCGTCCTACCTGCTGGAGCCGCAGGTCGTCACGAAGGACGACGTGCAGTCGGTCCTCGTCGACTCCGGCTTCCTCAAGGCCGGCGACGTCGGACTCTGATCCGTCGGGCGGGGGCGGGGAGGTCTACGGGTGCCTGGCCGAAGTCCTGCTGCACGCGGCGGACTCGGCGCTTCTGGGGGTCCCGGCGGCCGG
>NZ_PSVY01000025.1:0-47777 GCF_002932635.1 Rathayibacter sp. AY1D1 | reverse complement strand
ACTCTGCAGAAAGGCCCACCATGACCACCACCACGACCCCCGCCCCCGACGTCGACGAGTGGGGACACACCGCCGAGCTGCGCGCCGCGCAAGACGCCGTGAACGCTGCCGCCCAGACTGGCGAGATCCGCGCCCTGCACGCCGCGGTGCGCGTGCTCTTCACCGCTGCCGCCCGGCACGCCTGGCCGACCGCCACGGCTCTCGTGTTCAAGCGCGAGAGCGTCGGCACGTTTTCCGGATACTGGGCGCTCTGCCGCGTCACCGACGCGGGGCATCGGGTCCTCCGCGAGTGGGAGGACGAGCCCGACGAGATGAGCGACGAGAGCGACGAGGAGCGCGTCGCGCTCGACCTCATCACGAATAGCCACGAGACGCAGGACTACGCCGACACCTTCGGCCCGCTCCGCGAGGGCGTGGCGGTCGGATACCACCTCTACATGCTCTGAGCACGCGCCTGCGGGTCGACCCGAAACGGGCCGGCCCGCACGAGGGGGAGACCCCCCTCGACCCCCCCGATCACACGCGTGGACCGGCCATTCGCGCTCGAGCGGTGGTCAGCGGCGGGGCCGCGGTTTGCGCGTCTTTCCCGCGCGAATGTTCCGGTTCTCGATGACGCCGACGACGGCCAGGCCGATCGCCACCGCAACGAGGAGCACCCAGCCGAGGACGTTGAACCACTGCCCGGTGAATGCCGCATACGTCTGCCCCCCGGCGATGCTCGCGAACATCAGCGACAACCCGAACCAGACCATGCCGTTGCTGATCAGCGCCGCACGCGCCAGGGGATTCCGGGGAGTGGCCATGGCGTCACTGTGACACCGGCGACTGGGACTGCCCCCAAAGCGGGCAGCGTTCTACGCTGACGAGGCGGCGTCGAGCGGGACCGCACGTCCCGGCTCCGCTGCCGCGGACCCCGCCATTCGCCCCGGTTGGCCGAGGGACCGCCAGTAGCCCCCGGCGCGCACTCCGTTTCGCGGCCCGCCGGGGGCTACCCGCGGCGCCGCTCCACCGAGCGTCAACGGTGACGCCGCCCTAGTGGGCGTCGTCGTACGCCTTCTGAACCTCAGCAGAGATGCGGCCGCGATCCGACACGTTGTGCCCGTTCTTCGCCGCCCACTCCCGGACCGCCTTCAACCGCTCCGGGTCGCTCTTCGCCCGAGCGGGAGCCGAGGAGCCGGCGTTACCGTCTCGACGCACACGACGGCCGGCGTCCACGTACTTCTCGAACACGGAGCGCAGCTCGGCCGTGTTCTTCGCCGATAGATCGATTTCATAGTTCGCGCCGTCAATCGAGAAGGTGACGGTTCCACCGTCACCCTCAATTGCAGAGCCGTCCAGGTCATCGATCAGAGAGAGCTTCTGTGCCATCGGGTATCTCCAAGCAGAGGGAATCAGTGATCGCTCTGTTTCTACCAGCCAGCCGCTTACAGGCGGCGCACCATGAGCGAGTGTCTGGCGTCCGCGCTCACCCCGCCGAGAGGCCCCGGTCAGGGGTAGTAGATCGACCACTCCGTCTCCGGGAGCTCGCGCACGTCATCGATGACCCGCACCCGCCAGCCGGCGTCCGTGCGGTCCTCGATTTCGCCGCGCACGATCTCGGGCGTCCACCCGTCACGAGTGCTCACGTACCGCACGAAGCGCATGTGCTGGCCCGGCATCGGGTTGGTCGGACCGCCTCTAGACATGGCCTCATTCTCGGCAACCCAGGTTTCGGAAAGCTGCGTCGCGGGTGCTGCTCTCGGCCGCGCCATGCACGCGGCCGAGAGCAGGGCGGCACCGGAGCCCCTTGCACCGGTATGGCCGTCGCGGCGTCAACGAAGTCCCCACTTCTCGACCGCACCGCACCATTAGACACGACGTGCCAACACGACGACGCCCAGGGGAGCGGGTCGAGCAGGTGGGGTCCGTTGTCGCGGACGCTGTTCACATCTCGAGAAACCTCGTAGTGCTCGAGGTCGAACGCGACCGCGCTCGACTTCTACTCGAGCAGCTCCTTCAAAGCGTCGACGTCCAGGTGCCCACCGAGCCAGTCGTCGTACCCGTCCGGCGTGGTGCACGCCGGCATCCGGTTTTGGACCTCACCCGGCGCCAAATGCGAGTCGCGGGTGACGATCGCCGTCGACAGCCGCAGCACTACAAGAGTTCGCCAGCGAGGTGGACAACCAAGCCAAGAACGAGGAGGAGAGCGCACGCTACAACGGTCAGCCGATCGGTCCGCGGTCGCGACCCCCGCGGGCAGGCCGAGCGTGCTCGCGCGATCGTCGCTGACATTGATCGCCAGCTCGACGCGAACACCGCCGCCGGCCGACGGTCTAGGTAGCGGGTCGTCTCGCGTCCGATAGGGGCGTTACTTGGTCAACTTAAAACTCCGCGGACGGCAACGCGGTCCAGATGATCACTCGACTGGCAGCGAGTTGCCAATGAGGCATTTACCCGTCGAGATGGGTTGGAACAGCGCCCCGACATATTTATTGTCGCCGTCTTCCCCGGAAGCTTTGTGACGATACTGACCGACGAAGCAGGAACCATTAGACTTAACCGCGATAAAAATCGCGTCAGCTGTTTCGCCCGCGGTCGTCGTTTCGACAGTCGTCTCCATTTGCGTCTGGTCGAACCCGCTGTTGATCAGAGCCTGTGCTAAGTCCGTCCCGTTCGGATCGCCGACTGACGCGACCGTTCGCTCGTTGACCGAGTTGAAGACGGCCAGATTTTGATCGGTGCTCTGACTGGGATCGTAAGCAGTCGCAGTCGCCTCGGGAGCTGCCGATGACAAGGCCGGGGCGGATGCCGATGCCGAGTCGGACGTGACGTCTCTGGGTGTGCAGCCAGAGAGGATCGCAATCGTCGCTGCAATTGTGGCGATGGTGCAGAGTGTCGTTCTTCGGGAATCCACACTCTGATCCTGCCATGCGGAAGGCCCGGGCCGATCGCCGAGGCGAGCGACCCGGCCTGATCCTGTCATGCGGAAGGCCCGAGCCGATCGCCGAGGCGAGCGACCCGGGCCTTCCGCATGGCCTAACCCTTCGATGCGTCCACGAGGTAGCCGTACCCCGGAACGTAGGGGCAGTTCTTGAGAATCGTCCACCCGTCCGCACGATAGGCCTGAACCTCGGCACGGCAGGCGGAGTATGTAGGGAAGTACCCTCCGCTGTACTGCACGGCGCTGGCCGGCGTCGCCGTCGCGAAGAGAGCGGCGCCGGCCAGAAGACCGGCCGCCGCTGCCATGGTCATCTTTCGAGTTGTGACGAGTCGCATGGTTTGTCCCCCCAAGGCTGTGATAGGTATCTCCTATGAGCCCTGATGTAGACAATATCCCAAAATCATCAAACGCGACGCGAACGGCCGGTCACAAATTGATAACGTAGCTGTCTTTTATTCTTTCCGAGCGGCCGCATAGTCGAGGCCGCTTCTGGCAAGAAGCGACCCCAACCCATTGCAACAAATTTTCTTGATTGGAACTAATCTGTTGCAGTGGCCTCTAGCATCGCGACATCATCATCGTCCATCGGCCCCAACGGGCCACGCATTGCAGTCTCTTCTCGAGCGCAACAACAGATCGGAACCGTCTCGTATGGGAATGGTTGATTGAGTGTCTAGCTGCGGAACGGCAAAGAAGGGGGGAGGGGAAGCGCGAGCGCTTCCCCTCCCCCCTTCTTTGCCGTCTTGCCAGACGTCTAGGCGCAGCTTCCCTGCTTCACGATCGCGTGGGCGCCCGCGTCATCGATCTTGTGCCACCGGCTGGATGCCTGTCCGACGCGGCTTTCGGTGCTGCGGAAGTAGTACCCGGCTCCGGTGTAGAAGGTGCCGCAGTAACCCGCGGGGATGAGCACCGCATCCCAGTCGTACGGAGCGCCGGCCTCCACATTGGGTGCGATCGTCTTCTGCACCGCACCCGCGGCGACCTGCCCGTTGGTCGTGTAGTCGGTGGAGACTCGGAAGGAGATGGACCCCTTGTTCACGATCCGGCCGCACAGCGGCTTCGTGCAGGTTCCGCCCACCGCTGCGGCCGACATGCCCTCGTCGTATTCGATCCACTCGGGTGCGCCCTCTTGAAGGTACGCGGCCGGAACTTCGGTCGTGAATCCCTCGTCGGTGGTGAGGTAGCCGACCGCGGATGAGCCCTCAGGCGCCGGAGCCGGAGCGGCCTGGGCCCCGGCCGGTGCCACGGTCGCGAGGAGTGCGAGCACTACACCGGCGATCGCAGCGCGTCCCATGAACCGCTTGCTGCGTGTCGTTTCGGCGTGACGAGCGAGTGAAATTGACATCTGGAAGTCCCCCAACTTTGAGTCTCGACGGCGGCATTGCCGTCTGAGACATCAGAGTGGAGGGCAAGGACGCTCAGAGGAAGCTTGCCTGAAAAAGTTCACCGACAGTTCACGGCCTGAACGTAAGGTGGGGCCATGACGCGACTCAGGAGCTACTCACGGGCCGTCGGAACGCTCCTCATTTCGGCGGGAGTCGTCGGCGCTGCCGCCTTCTTGCTGCACTGGGGGCAGTGCTTCGGTGGCCTGACGGACGGCTGCTACGCCGCCACCCAGTCCGACTTCCCTTGGGTCGCGATGTCCGTTCTCTGGGTGATCACCTTCCCTCTCGCCATCGTCGGCGCGTTCCTCTTCTCCCCGAAGCAGCCCATCACGCTGATCGGGGTAGTGCTCCTCATGCTGATCAATCCGCTGACCGACCATGGACTCTTCTTTGTCCCCTGGGACGTGGCCGACACCCTGCCGTTCACAGGTTTGACGATCGCCTTTGCGGCGATCGCTGCGGGAGCACTTCAGATCGTCAGCTCGCAGAGAGTTGAGCAACCGCTGCTTCGCGGAAGCTCGCCAGAACAGCACCAGGGTCACCCGTCATACGGCGAAGGTACCCCCGCCTGAAGGTCTCGCCTACCGGTCCGTCGTCGTTCGCGGCGATGATTGCGGGTAGCTGTACTCGGCTGCGATCTGAGTCTTCAGCGCATCAAGGTCCCAAACCGCTGCCCACGATGTGCCAGCCAGCAGCTCCACAAGTTCAGCGTGCTTCTCCAGCGCGTCGGCCAGCTTGCGGTAGGCGGATTCGATCTTCTTCGACATGCCTCCATCTTCCCGTGCTGACGTTGCGCAGCTCAACGCGCGACCGTCCGATGAGGGATGGGTAGACGGGACGGTGCTCGACTCAGCTCTCGGTGGTCGGCTTCGAAGCGGCTGAGCCCGACGAAAGGCCGAGCACTTTCAGCGGTCCATCGCCGAGGGCACCGAGGGCGTCTGCAACATCATTGGTGAGCAGGGAGTCGATCAGTTCCGGGGCCAGTGGGAGATCCCCGGAATCGATCTGCTCGAGGACGCGGGCGCGGACACGCTCGCGGAAGATGATGCCGTTTTCGTACTCGCGGACTGCCGCTCGGTTGAGCTGTTGACGGTCAGGCCAGTCACGGAGTAGGCGGAGCAGCGCGTAGACGACGGTTCCGCCGGCGAGGATCACCAGTTCGAGCGGGTTCTCGTACCGGAGGCTCTGGACGGTGATCTGAGCGTTTGCGTCCGCTTCGCGGCCAGCGATGCGCTCGAACTCGTCGATCGGCTGAGGAAGGTCTACGGGTTCCAGGGCCGCGAAGAAGAGCGAGCCATCGCTCCAGGCAAGGTCACCAGCGCGGCCGAGTCCGCGCCGTCGCGAACGCATTCGCGCAGCGATGAGCGCGCCTCGATCTGTTCGGCGCTGCAGGGCGCTCGCGAACTCGAGGACACGCCTCACATCATCGACCGCCGCCCCAAGCGCGGCGATGGACGCGTTCGGGCCGAGATTCAGGGTCAAGGTGATCGTCTCTGCCATGGGATGAACGTAGCGGGGCTGGTCGAGTGCTGCTGTCGTTCGACTAGGGGCGAGAGCTACCAGCGGCGGGACGTCATGCTGAGTTCGTCAGCCTCTTCCTCTGTGAGGACTCCGACGAGCTCGGCGATCTTGACGATGATGCTCTCCATCGGCTCCTCCGCCGTGCTGAACCCGCCTCGCGACGCGAGAGTCGGCGTCACCTGGTCCAGCTCTTCGAACGTCACGCCGTGCATCACTGGCACCAGAAGGCTCCGCCGGAGGAGGGCGCTGAGTTCGTTGCTCGCGATGCTCCGATCGGTGCGCAGCTTCTCGAGCATCGCGGGCGTGACCAGTACGATGCCCATCCGAGAACTGACCAGACCACGATCGATCGCGACGCGCATGTCTGTACCAGGCCGGAGGCTGACCTCGCTGAACCAGACCGTCACGTCGTTCGCGAGCAGCTGCTCGTAGACGTCTTGTGCGTCGGCCTGACGATCCGGCCACGCGTGGCAGAGGAACACATCGTTCTGCTGAACCGTGCGCACGACTGTTGCCTGACGAACGGGCTCCAGGTCGCGGACCTGCTGCGGCGTGTACGAGACGGTCGACGTCCTCGGCTGCCACGACGGACGAGCACTGCGCCCGCCGCCGCCAGACACGCTCCCGCTCCGGCGCACGGGCGCCGGAGCCGCAGGAGGCGTGTGCGGCCGGTAGGGCCGCGGCTGCTCGTAGTAGCTGTAGCCGCCGCCGCGACCGTGAACTGGGCAATCGGCGCCGCCGCCGCGAATGTGGCCCCGTACGGGCGCTGTGCACTGAGACATGTCGCAGATGGTAGCTCCGACCTCCGACATGCTCAGAGCGGTGTGGGAATGGTGTAGCAGGCGCCAAGGGAACGTCCACGCCTGATCGGGAGGTCAGCGCTGGTTCTGCCGCGCGAAGGCGAGCGCGCTGAGTGGAACGCAGGCGGCCTGATCGGCTGCCGGGTGATACCAACGCCCACAACCGAGTGCGATGATTCCAACGACACTTTAAGCTATAGGCGAAGGAGCCTCATGATTAAAGCACTTTCATCAACCGCAATGTTTTGGATTGGCATCGGCGGCATATCGTTAGGTTTATTTTTCGGATTGATAGTGCCGATCTGGATCGCTCCCTATCAAGCTGACGGGTCCCCTACAATCAGCCAAATTCTTTCAACGGTCCCAGTTCTTACTCGCATAGCTGAGGGAATTGGGTACTCTTTCATTGCGGGAGCTTTTGTAGTACGTCATTTCGAAAATTGGCAAGCTACAGATGCTCGTCGATCCGTTCACTTCGTCGGACGCGCAGCCCGGAAAGATGAAGATTAAGGATTATGCGCCGTGCTAGCAGTATTCCGCTTAGCGCCAAAAGATTCTGCACAAAATGACTTGATGTCGGAATCATACTTCGTCAGTGCGGCTGTGAGAAGTAGGTCATCCTGTATGGCGGCTTCCGCCCCGTCGCGAGTGGCCTTAGATGCCACAGACGAAACGAGGTCATGTAGACCCGGGTAGCTGGCGTAATATTGCTGGAGGTCGACAGTGTCGCCAGTGTGTAGATACTGTGTTGTGACGCCGTAACTGATAGAAGAACACAAGGCCAAATTTGCTTCAGCGGAGGTTGGCTTTGTACCGGCCGGCGCAAATGTCTGAGGCCCGCGAGGGTTAAATTCACCGAAGAGAGTTTCGAGCGTCGTTGCGGGACCTGTCGCAAACCAGTAATCGCCGTAGACTAATTGGTTATCCTCAGTAATGAGGGCAGACCAATCGTCAATAAGCTTGAGGGTGGCGTCCGGTTCATCATAAATTCTTAGAACAACGCCAGTCCCGGATTCGGGTAGGCAGTACAACCCCGCTGCCGATCCCCAATAGTCAGGGTCTCCGCCCATCAAGTGAGGGTTCGAACATGCGTTATTGCTGGCAATTTCGCCAATGTCGCTCGTCGTCAGGCTCTTAGTTGTACTTGAAGATTCGGCGCATCCGACTAGGGCGCACGCCACAACGAGGCTGCTGACCGAAGCGGCCAGCAGCCTCGTCGCGATGGAGTGAGTCACTTCCAGCGGACGTACCCGATTGTTCCCGGGGCGCTCGAATACCCACGGATCTTGGCCACGGTCGCGCGGTTCCCGATGAGGGCGTTTGCTGAGCCGGAGCCACCGCAACCGGCCGTGTACCACACCGGCGTCGAGACGCTCGGCGTTACCGAGTATCCACGGCCCTGCACACAAGAGGGGCCGCTGTTGAAGGCGAACTTGTCCTGTGTCCAGGAATAGCTCCACCGAGCAGTTGAGTCATAGCCGATGATGCCGCATCCGTCAGTGGATTCCACCCATCCCGACACGTTGACGAATGAGGCGTTTCGGTAGCTGCACGCTGCGGCGACCTGAGCGGACTCGTTTCCGGCCGTACCGGAAGTTCGAGCCTCACTTGGAGCGTCATCTCCGATGACCTCGACGGTTTCACCCTTCGAGCCGAAGACGATGACTGAATCGGAGCTGAGAACTGCATCATCCGCGATGACGATATCGGGATGCTCTTCGAGATATTGCGAAACAGAGTCTGTGTTTCCTGTGCTTATCGTTTCGGCCGCGTTGACCGGCGATGACGTTGCGATGAGCGCCGCGGCTAGACATGTAGCTGCGGTCATCGCGAATCGAGTGCGCATTCGTTCCCCATTGAACATATGGACTACTACAACCTTAGTGATCTAGAATAGATTCACTCGTCGGCGAGGTTCGCCCCCAACCCCGTAGGAGCAGGAGACCATGATTGAGGCCAGCGCGTCAAGTCTTTTTTCGGTGTCGTCAGTGCTCAACGTCGTTCAGATTGGGTTTTGGGTCTTGTTTGCTATCGGTGTCGCCGTACGCGCTGTACGAATTTTGGTCCTCAAGAGAGGTGACCGACTGCGGAACGTCGCGCGACCGTTCGCCGACGCCGGTGCGGTCCAGTCGAGTGCGTTCGGTTGGGCTCCTGGCGAGCAACTGCGTGCGGATGGAATCTCAGCGCCTGCAGAGAGTGATCGAGACGTGGATCGAGGGCGGTCGGGTAACTCGTCGGTCTGAAAGTACGGACGGGTGATCTGGCCACCGGAGCGTAGTCTGCCCAGGGGCTCCTGCCTGACGGCAAGCGCGGGTCTTCGAGCATGGTCTGGTTAGCCACGCCGCGCTTCACGGCCTCGGTTGCAGCGCCCGTGCTCCGGTTTCTCGCCGGCAGATGACCCGTCTGGTGGGGAGACCGTAGCTGGACCCGTCCTGTAGGGGAGGGGGCGGACCGGCCATTAGCGATCCCGTCCGGTTGGGCCCATGAGCACTGACGTCTGGCGGTGTCCCATTAGGGGGTCGTTGACCGGTCGCGCGCAAGTCGGCTGTGGGGCCGCGCAGTGGCGCTGGGGGTGTCGTCTCGTTTGACCCGGCCGTTAGCAGTTCCGCTGAGGGGGCGTGAAACGAGGCGCGGGGCCCAGGTTGTCTACTCCGGGTCGGGTGGTTGTGGGGCTGTGTCGTTGAGGCGGCGATAGTAGGCGACGTCGAGTGCGCTGAGGTGGGTGAGGAGGCGTCCGGCGCGGTCGTGCATGGTCATGGAGCCGTCGTGGAGGCTCGCGATGGCGCCGATGCGGTGCAGCATCAGTACCGTGGCGAGGCGTTCGGCGTAGTGCAGTTCCAGGAAGTACACCAGCGGCGGGTTGCCGGTGCGTCCCGGGGTGAAGAGGGCGGTGGGCTGGTGTCGGGTGACGCCGGTGTCGCGGTTGAGTTCTCGGAAGATGTATCGGTCGCGCAGCCACGGCCCGCCGAGGATTGCCGCAACGATGACGACGGCGCCGAGGATGACGAACGGGTTGAGGAGAACGGCGAGGTCGTTGCCGGTCATCATCCGAGCATGTCCCGGGTGCGGTCGCGGTCCTCGGCCGCTTCGGTGTCCGCGGCGAGCTGCGCGACTCGCGCTTCGATGTAGACGGTGCGCATCGTGGCGTCATGGTCGAGTTGCAGGACTCGCAGGAGGCGATGCAGTTGTACGGTGCCGGCCGAGGTTTTACCGGTCAGGATGCGTCGGACGGTGCGCGGTCGGAGCCGTGCGAACACGGCTACCTTCTGTGCGCTCCAGCCCTGCGCCTGCATGGCTGTGGTCAGTACCTCGCCGAGCGCGGTGTCAAAGTGCTGGGGCGTCAACCCAATGAAGTCCACCCGGCCAGGGTAGCCAGCACCGCGCCAGCCTAGGCGGAGGGCGTTTCACTGGTACGCAAGTAGGCGTAGACGGTCTCTCGGCTGATGCCGTATTCCTTCGCCAGCGTCGTCTTCGGCACGCCAGCGGCAGCACGTTCGTGTAGCTCGGCGATCTGGGTCGGGGAGAGCGACCGGCGGCGCCCGCGGTAGGCGCCGCGTTGCTTGGCGAGGGCGATGCCCTCGCGTTGACGCTCCCGGATGAGTTCGCGTTCGAACTCTGCGAACGCGCCCATCATGTTCAGCAGCAGGTTCGCCATCGCACTGTCCTCACCGGTGAAGGTGAGCTGCTCCTTCACGAACTCGACCCGGACCCGCTTGTCCGTCAGTCTGCGCACGAGCCGGCGAAGATCTTCGAGGTTTCTTGCGAGCCGATCCATCGAGTGCACGAGCACCGTGTCTCCGTCGCGGACGAACCCGATCATCTCTTCGAGCTGCGGACGGTTCACGTCCTTGCCGGAGGCCTTGTCCTCGAAGACTCGATCCAGCGTCACGCCGTCGAGCTGGCGCACCGTGCTCTGATCCAACGTGCTCACCCGCACGTACCCGACCCTCTGACCCGACATGCCGCCTCCGACCGCTACTTGTCCAGTTGAAGTCTAAGAGCCGCAGGTGCAAGTGTCAGACAAGGCCCGACATGGCCCTATTCGGACGCGCTTCGGCGATGGTGCCTGACGTCCGGTTGGGGTGTACCTCAGGTTGGCGGGCAGGGTGGCGGCGCCGCCGGGACTGGGCATCGCCACCCATGCGGGATACGACTACTAGCTCCGTCGCTGGTTGAAGGTGAGCGGCACGAGCACCAGGCCTCGCGGCAGGACTGCTACGAACGGTCCCAAGTCGCGTCGACGTCGCGGCCACGATCTTGCACGATGTCGTTGATAGCGAACCCCAAAACGAGCCACCCCTGCGAGCTGTCGTCGGTCAGGTCGCCCGAGTACTTCCGCAGGAGGTCAGCGACGTTCGCCCACGAGGAGAGGTAGTCGGCCACGTCCTCCTCAGCAGTGGCGAGCGACGCGATGAGGGACGGATCGGCGCCCACCCTCTCGGCGGTGTCCCGCAGCAGCGAGAAGAGTCGGCGCTCCTCCATCGCACCGAGCACTTCGTCTGGAGTCACTGCCGCGGCAGGGTTGGCTGCTAGTTGCAGGGTGAGAAGGTTGAGGAGCGAGTACTGGCCAAGAGTCGTCATGGGTTGACCGTAGCGAGCCCGAGCAGCGACACGCCGTGATCTGTGAGCTGCCCATCAGCCCCGCGAGGAGCTGGCCGTACGTGCCGCGGAGCTGCGCTCTCGGGGCTGAGCACGCACCGAGTGTTCAGGCGTGACGTCACTGTCCGCCGGTCGGCGGTGTATCGAGTGGCTGCGCGGTCGCGGGAGTCGGGGGATAGGTTGTCGGGTCGTTCGCTGCGGCCGTAATGGCCGCCCATTTCTTCGGCAGTGAAGAGGTTGGGATACCGAAGCCGGGCATGTCCCAGAGTTTGCGTGTGCGGTCGGTGGGGCCGGTGTTGGGCCAGAATCGTAGACGCCATATGTCTCCTGGTGTGGTGGAGCCTGGCCAGCCGTAGTTGACGAAGCCGCGTCCGCTGATTTCGACCCAGTAGCTTCCTTTCGCCAGCTCGAAAGTTGTACCGGTCATCGTGGGACTGTCGAGTCGCACGGTTGGTGCGGTGAGGGTGATCGTTTCGACGGATATCTGTTCCCAGTCGTCGGTGTCGGACTGGGGTCGAGTGGCCCACCGCTCGATGGCGATCGCCGTCTGGAAGTTGTTCTGGTGCGGGGATGTGACGAGCACGGTTTGGCCGTCGCCGGCCGAGGGCGGTGTGGTCAGTGCATCTTCCAGGAGCGCGAGTTCGTCGGAGTCAGGCATGCCACTGGTGATGGTGAATTGTCCGTAGTCCATCGCGAGGGTGACGGTGGATGTTGACAGCGGTTGCGCGGCGCTCATGCGACAGAGACTACTTCCGCATACGGCGGCCGTCATGCGTCGGCATGCCGACCGAGGCCGGCTCCCCGCTGCGCCGTTCGCCGGGGTGCTAGTGGTGCCCCAGGGTGAGGCCTTCCCTCCGATAAGCAGAGCGTCGGCCGGAGGGAGGAGGGTGTCAGGAGTGCCCCTCTGGGGCATCCCCGAAGGGGACGCGGAGCGCTCTTGACGCCCTCGTCACGAAGGCCAGAGTGGAGCGGTCGGAGGGACGGCCGGACGTGACGTGCGTTGTCACGCTGCGGCGCTCGAACCGTCGTGCTCGTCCTCGTCATCGGTGGACGTTTCGTAGCGACTGTCACTGCTGTAGTACCACTTGCGGTAGTCACGGCGTCGCCCGGCGAGGTAGAAGTAGACGGGCGCTGCGATCACGAACACGGCTACTGCAAAGAGCGTCAGGATTCTGACGGCGTATGGGTGTGGCGGAAAGATCGTGAAGGTAGAGAAGACGGTCCACGCGAGGACTGTGAGGATGACGGCGGCGCTGCTGAGGGCGAGGAGTCGAACGGGCGTCCAGGCCAGATCATCGATGCGGTGTTGCTTGCGGTAGGTGGCGTCGATCTGTCGTCGTTGTTCATCTCGGAGAACCGGTCCGAAGTCATCGGTGTAGGCGCGCATGTTACGCACGTCGGCCCACACTCTTTCGCGTCGCTCGGGGTCGTAGGAGGAGGCGACTATTGCGTCGATAAGCCAGGCGGGTCGACGGTCGCCGCGATACCCGGCGCTGCTGTTCGCTGCGCGGTCGGCGGTGTCCGGGTGGAGGTCGAGCTGCGGATCGTGCATGCGGTCGACGAACACCGCGTCTTGACGTCGACGGTTTGCAGTTCCGGTGAAGGGGATGCCCTCGCGGAAGCGAGGTGGGTAGTAGAGGTTCAGCTCCTCTAGGAGGACCAGCGCTTCGGGCGCGATCCTCTCCCGAAAGGATGCGGCGTGGCGGGGCAGGGTCACTCCTGCGGCTCGTGGTGGGAGTCCCCGGAGGATCCCGTGTTCGGCTGCTCTGTCTGGGGAGATTCCTGGCGCGGTGTCGTCGCTCGCGGTCGGGACTTGCGGACGCGAGCGGGGCCGGGTGCGCGGGCTCCTGTGGCGCGGAGGTCTTTGTCGCTCCATCCCGAAGCGAGGGCGGCGTCCCATGCTTTCGAGTGAGCGTCGCGTGCGTCTCGGGCGGCGGCATCAGCGGTATCGACGTCGTTGATCGCGGCGACGAGAGTCCGCACGGCAGCTACACGATCCTCGACGGATCTCTCGAGGAGGGCTCGGGCTGATGTGGCGGCGGATTCGGGATCGATCGTCTTCTCAGGCATACCGTCAGATTATCGGGCGCCGCCGTCGTCTGCCAGTCCTCGATCCTGCTTCGCGGATCGGGACCCGGCCTACCGCTTCGCGGTCCGGTTCGTGAAGTTTCAGAGTCAGCAAGCAATAGACATGGGTGCCCCATGTCGCACGCGTCCCTTCCGCTGCGTGGAGGACCGGGGCATACTGGTCGTATGGTCCCCGCCGGTTGGCGGGTTCGCTGCGCTGGGCCTTGAAGGGATGGTGGTTCTCGTGTCCGAGTCGGAGGAGAAGCGGCCGATCTTCGGGCGTAAGCGCCGTCCGAACGTGCCGGAGGGCCGGCGGGAGAAGCGATACGTGGTGAAGGTCACGGCCGAGGAGGATGCACAGTTGCGTGCCCGGGCGGAGGTCCGAGATGTGACGGTGGCGCGGCTGTTGTTCGAGTCCGCGATGGACGCGAAGGTGGTAACTGCGAAGGAGCGGAAAGAGGCTGTCGCGATGCTGTTCAAGTTGCAGCGCGAGATGGCCAACGCGTCGAACAACGTCAACCAGATTGCCCGGTTCGCGAACGCGGAGGGCCGCTACGTTGCGGAGGCCGTGGAGGTCACGGCGGAGTACCGGCGGGTGGCGGGTCTGGTGTCCGAGGCGCTGTCGGTGGTGAACCGCACGTGATCGCGAAGGTGACCCGTGGCGCGCAGATGAGTGGGCTGATGTCGTACCTCGCGGGACGCGGGTTTGCGAACGAGCACACGGAGCCGCACCTGGTCGCGGGGGATGCGGCGATCATGGCGCTGTACGGGTACGACGAGTTGGACCGCGCGACCGCTCTGGCGATCGCTGAGAGCATCGATGAGCCGCGCAAGCATTTCGAGGTCGACGTGCTGCGCCAGGTGTCCAAGCGTGACCCGGAGACGGGCGAGGTGGTGAAGGTTCGCGAGGAGGCGAACGTGTGGCATTGCTCCCTGTCTCTTGCGGCGGAGGAGGGTCAGCTCACCGACGAGAAGTGGGGGCAGATCGCGCAGGATTTCGTGGACCGGATGGGTTTCACGGAGGCCAGCGGGAAGGCCGCGTGCCGGTGGGTCGCGGTGCGTCACGGCGTGTCCTCGAACGGCAACGATCACATCCACCTGGCGGTGTCTCTGGTGCGTGAGGACGGAACCAAAGCGTCGACGCATAACGACTTCCACCGGGCCATGAAGGTGGTTCGTGAGCTGGAACACGAGCACAAGCTGGCGCCGATGATCGCGGCGCAGCAGCCGGAGTTGTTGCAGCGCGAAGAGCGCCGGCCGGCGCGCGAGGCGGCGCGGCGGCGCGGTGCGGTCGAGGTCGATGCGAAGCGGTTGGAGAGGGCGGTGCGGGCCGCGGCTACAGCGTCGGTGGATGAGGGTGAGTTCGTGCGCCGGATGAAGCGAGAAGGTGTGCTCATCCGTCCCCGCTTCGCCGCCGGGCGAGACGATGTGGTGACCGGTTACTCGGTGGCGCTGCGCCCCGCGAAGGGTGAGCAGCCGGTGTGGCACGGCGGCCTCCGGCTCGCCCGTGACCTGTCGCTCCCCGAGCTTCGGAAGGGCTGGCCGGACCGCCCGGAATCCGCGACCGAAGCGGTCGCAGAGTGGCGCGCGTCGAGCAAGAACCCGTGGCAGTACCGGCCGGTAAATCCGGGCCGGGAAGAGGCCGAGATGAACCCGCAGTTCTTCGACCTGTACGCACGCGATATGACGCGGCTGCACGAGTACATCAAGACGATTCCGCCGGAAGATCACGCGGCGTGGGCGCACGTCGCCCGCGAGACGGCCGGCGCCTACGCGGCATGGTCAAAGCGGTTGGAGACGACGCCCGGGCCGCTCGCGGATGCTGCGCGCACGCTCGCCCGGTCGGCGCAGTTGCGGCCGTCCGAGAGCCGGCCGCGTCCGGTGGCGATGCCGTCGATGAGCAACACCACAGCGCTGATCCTCGCGCAGGTGTCCAAGGGGAAGAACGCGACCGCGGAGGCGCTGCTGTTCCGGCAGCTCGCGACGACGACGAACTCGATTCGCCGTGCCGCGCAGGCCGCCGGCGACGCGCGACGCGCAGCGGAGTTGTCCGCGGCGCTGCGTGAGCGGTTGACGAAGGTTCGTGACGCTTACACGGCGCAGGAGCACACGAACGTGTTGGCCTCGTTGTCGCCGGAGCAGCGTGCGACCGCGGAGCGCGCCGCGCTGGCCGCGGGCCGCTCCGGTGTCGGGTCGCCGGTGCCGACGACGTTGCCGCCGCGCACGAGCGGGCCGGTGGTCGTGCCGACCACGACGACAGGTCCGGGATTGTCGAACACTCCCGCGCAGCAGCGCGACGAGTTGGAGAGGTAGGGGAAGGGGCTCTCATGGCCGAGGAACACGACGAGGTAATGAACGACACCGGGCAGGCGCTCCGGGTGGCGATCGCGGTCGCCGCGCAGATGGCGGACAAGTTCGCCCGCGCCCGCGAGGAAATGGCCCGCGAAGCGCAGCGGCGCAGCGAGCAAGAGCAGCGCGGGTTGCAGCTCCGGTTCGAGGGGGAGCGGGACGTCGCCGCGAACCGGCTCGCACTGGTCGAGCGTCCCGAGTTCTGGGACCGCGCGAACGTCGACCAGATCGCGCGCATGCACGAGACGGCTCAGCAGTGGAAGGACTTCGACCCGCGCGCCGAGGCCGCGTCGGAGACGATCGCTCGAGAAGTGCAGGAGCGGTACGGCGTCGACGTGAACAGTCCCGGAGCCGCCCCGGAAGACGTTCGTGCGGCTCTGGCGCGTGCGGAGCTGAACCGGGAGCAGGCGGCGTCGGAGAACCTGTCCACGAGCGAGCGGGGCTCCGCTGCGGTGGAGTTCGTGGACGCGGTTGACGCAGTGCGCGAAGCAAACCGGCTGGATGATCGAGCAGACAACTCGCTCGCCCGCGCCGACGATGCACCCACCGTCACCGATGCTCCGACGCCTGATCAGTTCCGCATCGATCAGGCGGCGGCGTTGGAGTTGCAGGCGCGCGAGTACGACGTGACCGCCGAGCAGGGCGGCACCAGCGCTCACACGCCCGACGAGCTGCGAGAGCTGGCTACCGATGCCCGCTCCCAGGCGCAGCTCTACCGCGACGAAGCCCCCACCCCGACCGCAGAGCCGGCTATGGCCGCGCCGGCCGCTAGGAGCGCCGCTGAGACGTCCGCCGCGTCCGATCAGGGACGCGCGAGCGCTGAGCGCAACCACGGCGCCGCAGCGTACGACAGCGCCGAGCACCGCACCGCAATGGCCGCTGAACTCAAAGCCCACGGCATCCCGCAAGAGGCCATCGACGTGCGCATGCGCGCGACGATCGCACAGGGCAAGCCCGTGTCCGAAGCGGTTCCCGCGACGCCCGGAGCGCACAAGGTGAACGTCCCGCAGACCACTCCGAGTCGCACGGCAAACCGCTCCCGGCAGACACCGGAGCAGAGTTTCTAGGAGCTGTACGCAGCCCGACACGTCAGAAGGAAAGGTCTTCTAATACTTCGCCGGTCTGATGAACGAAACCCGCGTGGTCCCAGCTGATGAGGTTGCTACCATTCGGGCTGATACTACTAACACCGATATGCCGCAAGGCATCTTGAAGCGCACGCCCAAATATCTTGCTATTAGCGATTGGAAACAGTTTATCTAAAATGAATGTTTATTCAGTAGATGAAAGAGATTCTTCGACGGAAATGACAGCAAGTGGTTACCGGATTATGATTGTAAATCCGGGGCGGCGCATCAGCGCCTTCAATCTCGATGGAGGATCGGCTTCAGAGGCTTTAGAGTGGGCAAAGAAAAATGCGTCAGACGGCGGATTTTCGGTTGCGGCTCGCTTTGATGAGGATGGGGGCGGCGTCACGTTGATCTGGTTGACGCCGCCCCCGGAAGTTGTTATGGAGCGGATCGGCTAAGAGCAGACTGCCGTCTGAGTCGTCGGCTTGCAAAAAACAGGAGACGATATGTCGGATCCAGTTTTCTGACCTGTGGGGGTAATGATCTCGATGGTCGATGAACCCTGATAGTGGCCCGTCAAGGTGGAGCCGGCTTTATCGGCTGCAGGCGTGTAGAAGACGTTTCCGGAGCCATTCACCTTGACGGTGCGCGGTTCGTCGTTCGATTTTACCTGCTGCCAGTTCACACCGTTGCTGGTGTCTCCGTTGTAGGAAGCGCTGTCCCACATCAGGCCACTTCTCACTCTGACTGAGGCCGTAGGGGGGTAGGAGCCGGTGCCGGTGCACTTCACGTTGGTCTTGTAGATCACATAGATTTGGCCCTTCTTGCGGGCGCCTTCGGAGATGTGCGGGTTCTGCGCGTCGACCGTGCAGGTGATGGTGAAGGACGCAGCGCGCAGTGACGTTTGCCCCGAGGATGAGGGCGTCGCTTGAGCAGGTGTCGCGGCCGGGTCGGAAAAGATCAGAGAATCACCGATCTTCGTGTCATGTAGTACTTCGGGCGAGAGCGTGCTAGTGGTGGCGCTTGTCTCGGCTTGCGCAGGCCCTGATGCGATCAGGCTTGTCGCCAGGAAGAGGGCCACTCCGAGTAGTGAAGCGGCTTTACGTCGTGCGTGCATGGAAATCCCCTAATTTCGAGTGCTCACAGTCATGAGTTCCTCGCACTGTAGGCACATCTGCATCCTGGATCAAATCCTCATTCGGGGGTCAAATCTCGACGGGATACCATGTCTCGCCGTGGCGATTTTGGTGAGTGTCCATAGGCAATTCTGCTTGTTCGAGCACGCCACATGCACCATGGCGGCGCCCTACTTCTATTGAACTGCTTTTAGTTCACTATTCTTGTAAATCCCATGTGCCGCATCCATTGGAGCTGAAGGAATAGGCGTCACTTACTACGACCACTTCCAGGCGAAGCGCTGAAGACACGAAGTTGTTGTCAATGATATTTCCGGCGCTGTCGAGGAGCTCCCAATAGCAGTTGCTAATGCTTCCCTCGCTCACATAAGTCCCTGGAAGCACAGGTTCCCCCACCCGGTACGTGCCGTCTCCGACTCGCCTTCCTTCGGCTCGCAAGCGAGCATCATCAGCCGCCGCCGAGGCTGCGTCTCTCTCGGCCTGCTCTTCGCCGGCAACAATCTGCGCGTACGGAGCAGCTCCTGGATTATTGGGGCAAAGTTTCACTGCAATAAGCCGATTAGCGTACTCGCTTTTGCTCAAAGCGGCCGGATCAGTCGATCCGAGTGTCGAAGAGGTGCAGTATTTGTAGTAATCCTTTAAAAGCTTGTCGTATGCCGCATTATCGAAGTCATATGTGAAGATGCTCTTTTGTGCCTCGGACGGCGCTACGCCGCTCACGCGAATAGTCTCACAGTATGAAAACTCTGTCCCAGCGGCCCAAACCTCCTCAAGCGAATTGAAGATCGTCGACGCACCCGAGCACTTGAACTGATAGATAAAGCCGCCGACCATCGACTCGGTCAGCACATGCGTCGGCGTCGGCGTTGGTGTTGGTGTCGGAGTCAGAGTCGCAGACCGAGTAGGACTCGCGGTCGCGGAAGCAGAGCTTGCAATGGGATCCTCGGCGGTAGCGCAGCCAGACAAGAACAGCGCCACTGCCACTCCTACCGCTGAGGCCAGTACTCGGAAATGACGGGCTGCTTCCATGCCTCGGAGCCTAGCGCCGAGCGCGACCAGCAGGAGAAGACGACGCGTAGGGCGCACCCTCACTCCGGTTCAAGTTGTCCAGCTCGTCGGTTGTGCGGAGAGAACAGCGGTAAGCCGGTGGCGGTAGGCGGCGAAGCAGCGTCCACAGCCCCGATAGGCGGCTGCACATACGAGAGGGAGGGCAGCGCATCATGCGCTGCCCTCCCTCTCATTTTGCCCCGGGTCAGTCGGGTTGTCGGTCCGGCGGGAACAGGTGATCCGGCGGCCGGCTGTACGGCAGTGCTTCGCCAGGCTCGTTCTCGTCCGTGGACCCGGCGAACGGCCCATCGTGAGACAGCAGCACGGCCATGTGCGGGCCAGCGTGGTTCAGCCACCAGGCGCTCAACGGCAGACCGGGTTCCCGGCGTGCGTCCTCCCAACTCAGCCACAACGTCTCCAACCGCTGCACGGCCTCGTCACTGTTCCACCACTCGGCTTTCCACCGTCCGGTAGCGGGACCTTTCGCGGACACGCGGCGGCGGTAGGAGAACCGCCAGTACTTCCGCAGCCACTCATCCACCGATCCGTACACCCGCTCCGCCCCCGGCTCCTCTGCCGGTGCCGACACGTCGCTCGTCGTCGGCACCGGAGCGGCGACGGTCGGCGCCGGTTCAGTGGGTGCCGGGTCCGGTTCGGTGGTCGAGGGCGTCTCGCCTCCGGCGAACGGGTCTTCCTCATCGAACGGGTCAGGCAGGGGCATCAGCGCGGTCCTTCGCCGTGTCCGCGTCCTTCGTCCGCAGAAGGTCCCGCAGCGCTGCGCCCTCCGCGGCCGGAGCGCCCGCCGCCGCCGCGGTTGCCGGAGCGACGTTCTCGCTGTCGGCCGCGGCCGACGTGTCCTCGCCCGCGGCCGTGACCGTCGAGTCCTCGACCACGGCGGTTGCGGTGTCCTCCACGGTGGGCTCGGTTGCCGTGGGGCCGGCCGCCGCAGCCGGGGCGGTTTCCTCGACCACGGCAGGCTGCTTGGAGGGGTCGTGCGCGGCGATAGAGGCCTTGATCGCGGCAACTTGCTTCTTCGGTCCCCTGAACCACGGGATCGTGCGCAGCATCGCCGCGCGCGCGCCGGAAGAGAGCATGACCGCGTAGCCGCGAGGCAGGTTCGCCAGCTCGTCCACTTCCAGGATTGGCTCACGCTTCAACGACGTCGACGTGGACCGCACGCCCTTGTTGAAGCTCTCCGTGGACGCCTCCCGGTCATAGGTGCCGACCAGCTCAGAGAGGTTCTTCAAGAAGTCGTTCTCCCGGACACCGCCGGCATAGATGAACACGTTCGACGCGCTGCGCAGCTTCTCCATGCCTTCCTTCCCGAACACGGCCACGCCCTGCGAGTAGGACTGGAACACCGACATGATCGGAATGCCCCGGGACCCGAAGTGCGAGTACAGGTCGGGCAGGTCCGGCCACCGGCACACGTTCGCGGCCTCGTCCAGGATCGCGACCAACGGAGTCTGCATCCGCCCGCCCGCGGACACGTCCGCGAGGTCCGTCGCCGCTTCCAGCGTCGCCGCGGTGAGCGCGGTGACCAGGGGGCCGGCGGTGCCAGCTCCTTCCTTGGAGAGGCTGTAGAGGGTGTTCCGGCCACGCACGAAATCGGCGGCCTTGAATTCCGGTCGCGTCTCATTTTCTCGAGGATTGATCCAGTCGGACACGAACGTGTTCTGCAAGCTCGACGCCATCTCCTGCGCGGTGACGAAGTAGCCGCTGCGCGGCTTGGGGTCCGACTGCAACAGGCCCAGCAGCCCGTCCGCCTGCAACGGGTAGCCGCCCTTGCGGAGAATGCGCACCGTCTCCTCGTTGGTGGGCTCCGTGGTCCACGTGTACACGTCCCGGATTGGCCGGCCCGAGACGGCCGCGGCGAGCAGGAAGCTCGCCAGCAGCAGCTTCCCGTTGGCCTCGAAGTGCGCGTTGTCGCCACCGGACGAGCCGGCCTTGCGGCTGCCGGCCGCGAAGTAGCCGGCGAGCTTCGCCGCCCGAGTGTCATCCGTCACGTAGGTGAGCGGATTCCACCACCAGGTCGGTTCCTCCCGCGCGACGCGCTGAGGATCGAACACCCACACCTGACCGAACGCGGCCCGCACGTCGCGAGTCGCATCGAGCACGTCGCGCTTGTTCGAGGTGGTCACCATCGCGCCAGGAGCTGCCATCACCGCGGGGATGACGAAGCTGGTCGACTTCCCCACGCGAGGACCCGCGATGAGGGTGGTCATGTCCTCGAACGACGCGAACACCTGCTTCCTGTTCGCCGGAGCGATCGTCCCCAATGGGATGCCGGGGCTGTTCTTCACGCCCAACCGTCGAGATTTCGCGGTCGCCTCCTTCACCCGCAGGTGCTCCAGGTCGCCCTCCGTGGCCATGTGACTAGCGGCACGGTTGGCGACAGCTCGCGCCCGGCGCTCCTTCCGGCCCGACAGGCGTGCCCACAGGAACAGCGTCCCGAACAGGGCCACCACGGCGCCCACCACTGCGCAGATCAGTATTGCGGTGGGCGGCCACACCACCGTTCCGTCAAACAGGCCCACGATGACGCCCAGCGGCTCCAACGTCCCGATATCGGGATTCACGCCGTCCTTCTCGGACCCGTACCGGACGGCAACGAAGAGAGCGATCGCTCCCACGAACACCACCGCCACCGGGTATGTCCACCACGGGGTGCCGGATCGCCCCGGCTCGCGCTTGCGATTGTTCGACGGGCTCATGGCGTGACTCCTTCGGTCGGTGCTGTAGTGAGAGGGGCGCGAGCGGGGATCGCGTGCTCCACGGCCGCGGTGAACGCGAACGAGGCGGCGGTGGCCACGAGGACCGCGACGGCCAGGAGCCCGGCGATCGCGCCGACCTGACCGAGCGGCCCCCGCAGGAGAGCGGCGATGGTGCGGGGCATGGTCACGACGTCACCAGCTCCGCCAGCGGAACGGGCGCAGGCAGAAACCGGCGCGGCTCGCAGCATTCATAGATCGGCCCGTCATAGCGGGGCGTCGTGTCGGCGGGTGCCGCCTGCCAGCTAGTACCCCAGGTGAGGACGGCCTGGCCGTTGTCGGCGTACTCGCACGGAAGGTCCGTCATGTGGTCCCTGTGCGGGCGCATCGTCGTCATCGAGCAGCCCCAGAGGTAACCGTCGTAGACGACCGTTGAGGGACAGGTCATCCGGTGATCACCATCCAGGCGGCGAAAGCCATCCAGCCTGACGCGGCGGCCAGCAGCAGCGCGGATGCCCCGTGCAGCAGATGCTCCCTCGTGACCTCTTCGCGGAGGTTGATCACGTCAAGGATCACATTCCCGGCCGAGCCCACGAACATGCATGTCCCCCCGATCGCCGCGGGGATCGCGAAAGACTCAGTGAGGATGTTCACGGCAGAATCTCCACGACCACCGGATCGGTCGCCAGAGGCTCGTTCGCCCGTCCCGCGCGGGAGGTGGTGTGCCAGAGCTTGTTGGTGTCGTTGACGTCCAGCTCGGCGGCGGTGAGCTGCACCCGGATCGGGATGCCGGGCCGGCCGCCCACCTTGATCAGGAACCGGCCCCGGCCGGGAGGCTCCGACTCGTGTCCGGATACCGGGTCCCACGCGGGCGGGTCCTGCCAGGACGTGAGCATGTTCTGTTCCGCGTTCGACAGAGGGACGGCGGAGGTCAGGAGCGGCATCTCCGCACCGGGCAGGCCTCCGCAGATGACCATGCCGGAGCGCTCCACGAACCCGCGGGCTTTCATCTGGTCCTCCTGCGAGGCCAGGGCGAGGAGGTCGCTCATGGTGTGGCTGATCATCGCCAGGCCGACACCGCGGGCACGGTTGAGGCGGGTGAGCGCGTCGACGCGATCGACCATGCCGCGGCCTGCGCGCAGCGCCCGCCACAGCTCGTCCAGGATGACGAAGTAGTGCCGGCGCGGCTCCAACCCCGCCTCTGCGAGAGCGGACGCGACGTTGACGGTTCCGAACCCGGCGGACCAGCACGCCAGGAGGATGCTGGCCTGCAGATCGCCCTCAGAGTCATCGATCGAGGACACGTCGTAGACCACGGGCCGGTCCCGCCGCATCGGGGTAGTGGTCTGGCGGGAGAAGATCTCCCCCAGCCGGCCACCGGTCGTCAGACCGATCAGCGAGGCTTCGAGATTCTCCGTGATCGCCTTGTACCGGTTGAGGTCGTTGCGGTCGAGCGCGACCTGACGAATCTCCTCCGGCGCCGCCTGGATCACGGCCAGGAGGTCCGCGAGGACGGGGATGCCCTCGTGCGTCTCGTCCAGGTACTTCAGCGCCCGGTCGATGATCGTTTCTTCGCGGTCCGAGGGCGGCTCGGAGCGGAGGATCGTCAGTAGCGCTGCGATCATCGTGTGCCGGCGGCCGTGCGCGTCCGCGAGCACCTGAGATGCGAGGCGCTGCGACTTCACCGCGTGCTTGCGCTCCTCCTTCGAGTCCTCCCCGCGGGCGTCGAGCTCCGCCGCGCGCGCGAGCGCCCGGTCAGCGTCCTCGCGGAGACGCTGCGCCGCCGTCGTCGCCTCTCCCGGATCGAGGATGTTCAGATACCCCCGGCCGCGGCCGAGGGTAATGACCTGCCCATCCATCGCGCGAATCAGGTCCACGTAGTCAGGCTTCAAATCCCCCAGGACCAGCGGCAGAGTCCCGTAGCCGGCGAGGCCGGTCGCCATGCGGCGGGTCAGCGAAGATTTCCCCAGGCCCGGCTTGCCGAGGACGAACATCGAGGGGTTGGAGATGAGCTGCGCCCGCTGAAACCACGAAATCGGGTCACACAGCACCGACGCGCCGGTGGCGAGGTTCTTCCCGAGCGGGACGCCGATCATGGGTGTTCCGGTGCCGACCGAGAACGGGTACAGCCCGCACACCTGCACGGTGGTCGCGCGGAACTCATCGGCGGGCTGGACCGACACGGCCTGCCCTCCCCCGCGGCCGAGCCATCCCGTCGACGTCGGCCGCAGCGGGCGCTTAGGCGTCGGCTCCTTCTCGATCTTCTGCTTCCCGCCCTGGTGCGGAATCGCCCGCTTCTTCCGCGACCGCTTCGAGGGCTTCTCGCGCGCCAGCGGTGACGCGGCCGCACGTGCGGCCGCGGCCTCTTCCTGCACCCGTCGCGCGCGGCGAGACCCGGCGCGGCTGTCCGTCGACGCCGCCGCGGCCTGCGCCGTCGACGGGGCACCGACCGCGCCCGTGGGCACGGCCGTGTCGATCGCGTCGACGTCCACAGCCTCCGCGTCCTGGTCGACGTCAACGGCGCCGGTGGGCAGCTCGTCCCCGTCGACAGCAGCGGGGACGTCGACGGGGTCGGGCTCGTCGCGGTGGCGGGAGAAGAGCTTGGTGGTGATGCTCACTGGGAACCTCCGGCAGTGATCGAGGCGGGAAAAAGGGGCTTAACCGGGGACGGCACCGGACACTCGTCCAGTGCCGTCCCGGATGCGGTGGCGATCGTCACAGGGCTTCCCGGACCTCGTTCGGGATGCGCAGATGCCGCGGCAGAACGAGCCCCAGCGGCAGCGCCGCGGCGAACGCGGAGTCCTGCGACCCGAACGCCGGCCGCATCCGCAGCCGGGCGGCCGAGGTCAGCGAGTCGACTGCCGCGCGAGCCTCCGGCTCCTGTGTGCGCTGCATGGTCGTGGCCGTGACGATGAGGCCGAAGTTCATCAGTCCGGCTCCGGCGGCTTCTTCCGCGGCCGTGGCCTGCGCAGAGCGCGTCGAGAGGGTGGAGCGCGCCGTGGGCTTGGTGGACGCGGAGGAGTTGAACTGCGCCGCGTTGAGGTCCGCTTCCACCAGCGCCGCGGCGCGGGCGGGGTCGATGGGGCGGTAGAGCAGTGTGACGCGCTTGCGAGCAATATCCCGGTGCGGTGCCAGCAGACGAGCGAGGATGCCCGCCTGAACCACGCCACGCGGGGGCGCCGTCATCGTCCACGACGTCGACACCGCACCGTCGTGCCGGTACGAGTCCCAGTGCGCCTCTGCGGCGGCAGGGCCGACATCCGTCCACGACAGATCGGCCGTCTCCCCTTCCGCGCGCGCCTGATCGATCAGCACGGCCGCGTCGGGATCGTAGGCGGTGCGAATGACCTCGCAGATTTCCTGCGCGCCGAGCGGGCGGGCTGCGCCGGCCCCGGTGGCGGCGAGGGAAGACGTCAAACCGGGGATGCGGGCGGAGAGGTCGGAGGCGACTTCCTGTGCGTTGCGGCGCTTCCCATTAATCCGAGCATTCGCGGTAAAGGTGAGCGCGATGTACGCGCGGATCGTTGCGGAGCCCACCGGGTAGGTCTCCACGACCTCCGAGAGCATCGCTCGAGCAAATAGCGGGGCGTCCGGGTCCATCGACCCCTCGACCTCACCGCGCAGGCGCGTACCCGTGTCGGGCGCCGTCTCGACCGTGACCGACGCGGCCTCGATGCCCGGTTCGTCTCCGAGGTTCGCGAGCCAGATGCCGTACTCCGCGACCTGGTTGTTGATCTGCTCCTGATCCACCAGCGCGGCGCCGTCCGGCTCGGTCGCGAGCACGATCGTGAAGTGGCGCGTGGCGGGCGTGCTGATCAGCGCGAACCGGCGGCCGTGGGAGTCCTCGTGCTCCGTGAGCTGCGACGCCGCCGCGAGCCCGGGGAGCTGGAACGTTCCCCACTTCGCGCGGCCGATGGGTCCGGAGCGGTAGATGTTCGCTCCCTTGCTCTTGGTGCGCCACCAGTTCACGCGGACCACCGTCCTTCCCAGGGCTGACTGCCCGTGCTTGTCCTTGACCGAGACGCTCAGGAGGATGCCGCCGAAGATCCCGGCGACGACTAGAGCCGGCCCCAGGCCGGAGAACATGGACGCGATGATCGAGGACACGATGCCCACGAACATCACGAGGGTGGCGAGCTGCCCCAGCCCGCCGAGACCGGCGGTCTGCGGCTTTCGCCAGTTGCCGTAGGTGCGGGCCTTCACCGGATCGGTGGCAGTTGCGTTGCTCATGGGTTAGCTCCCGTTCTCGTTGCTACCGGTCGCCTCTTCGGTGCCCGCCTTGACCGCCTGCGCGGCATGCTTCGCGCCCTCCGCCGCCTTCGTCGCGACGGCAATCCCGGCGCCGATCGGACCGGCGGCAGCCGCCGCCCCGCCCGCTGCTGCGCCTGCCCCGGCGCCGCTCGACGCTCCGGCTCCTGCACCACTGGTCGCGGCACTTCCCGCACCCGCACCCGCGCCGCTACCCGCCGTTGCCGCCGACCCGGAAGGGTCAGCGCCCGGGGATGACGCGGGAGAGCCCGGTGACGATGTGCTGCCGGTCGGTCCGTCCGTAGACGAGCTGTTGCCGCCACCGCCACCGCCTCCCCCGCCGCCGTTGTTGCTGGCACGGATCGCGCCCGTCGCGACGTCACCCGCGGCCGAAAGGGCCGCAGCTCCCAGCAGCAGGCCCGCGGCACCGCCCCCGCCGACCGACGCAACGGCCGGCACGAGGAAGCGCATCAGCGCGGGCAGGGCCACGAGCGCGATCAGCATCAGGGCCAGGCCCGTCACGATCTGGAAGAGCCCCGTGCCGTCTGACTTGAACAGGTCGGTGCCGGTCATCCGGAAGGCGATCGCGTACACGATCGCCGCGGCGGGCTTGTAGAGGATGAAGGCGAGGGTCCAGGCCATCGCCTTCTTGAACCACTGCCGACCGATCTCGGTGTTCGTGAACGAGGCGGCGAGCGGGAAGATCCCGGCCAGGACGACGAGCATCGCGCCACGGAACACCATCAGCGCGATCTGCACGTAGGTCATGAACACCGCGAGCATCCCCAGCAAGAACAGGCCGATCAGACCGATTCCGGAGGTCGCGGTGAGTGCGATCATCGCGAAGACGTTGGTGCCGAAGCAGTTGCTCTCGCCCTGCTGCGACACGTCGCAGTCGGTCGAGTTGTTGAGAATCCAGATCGAGAACTCATCCCCCGCTTGCGTCGCCAGGCGGATGACGACCAGGCCCGCGCCGGCCACAGCGATCAGCGTGATGACGGACCCAGCCAGCTCGCGCAGCGGCAGAGCGCGCTGCGTCCACACCATGCGGCCCGCCGCGACGAGGATCGCGAGGATCGCGAGGCCCCCGGTGTACCACTGCAACTGCCCCTGCACCCAGCCGACGACCGAGGAGGACTCGTTCAGGTGCATCGCCAGCGGCAGGAACCCGGTCACGAGCGCCGACGCCGAGGACAGCAGCAGTACGGCCAGGAGGATGACGCCGATGCGGCCCATGTGAGCTTCGCCGTCGCCGTGCCGGCGACGGCTCGCCATCATCACGCCAGCGACGATCAGGGACATGACGGCCAGGCCCGCGGAGACCCACGTCACGTAGCCGAGGATCGTCTCGAACGCCTCCGGTAGCGGCGGTGTGCCGCCGCCGTTGACGCCGCCGCCCTGGTCCACGACCGTGACCGGGGAGGGCACGTTCATCCAGACGGTGCCGAGCGAGGCGATGGCCTTGCCGTAGCCCTCCAGTATGTTGTTGACGAACTGCTGCAGGGCGTCGTTCGACGCCTTCGAGACGACGTTGCCGATAGCTGCGCCGGTCCAGCAGAAGACGTCCGCGGGGCTGCAAGGCTCGCCAGTAGGTGCGGGGGTCACGAGACGCCACTCCACGTCACATAACCGCCCAGGCTTTGCAGGGCGACAGGGCGAAAGGTGGGATCGCCTTCATCGGTGAGGACGATCTTCCAGTCGCCTTCTACCCACTTCAACGCGTAGGCGAAGCTGAGGAGAGAGCCGTTGCTTACCTGGAAAGCAGTGTCGACTGTCGCATCTGTACCCGAATAGGACAGCAGCTTGAACCCGGCGATCTGCGCGCTCAAACCCGTGTTGCTCTGGGTTGTGTCTTTGGCCAATGCTGCGTCTCGCCCGGCACCTGGCACCGTGAGCTGTGCGGTCACCAACGAGGACAGGCGGGCGTCAGTTCCCATTGCCCAGACGTTGGCAATCGCGAACAGGGCTCCCTCAGGCGTGTGGGCGTAACAGGAGCGCACCCCATCGGTGCCGGTAATTCCGGGACCGACGACCGCTGACTCAGGAGCGGCCATCGTGCCGACGATGGTCCACTCAGTTGTCGGGGCGGCGGTAAGCGTTCCGGTCTCCTCGTAGCCGGGGAGCCCACAAACGCTTTCGGCCTCCGCCGAGAGGGTGGAGCTGGGGTTGGGGGTGGAGACGCCGGGGTCGGCGGTAGTGGTTCCGCCTCCCCCGGCGTCCAGGGACGTCACGCCGAGCACGATGCCTGAGAGGGCGAGTACTCCGACGACGGTTGCTCCGATGATGAAGCCCTTCGTGGTGAACGGGTTGCGCGGTTCGGAGTCGTTCATGACGTCCCTTGCCTTCCTGTTGGTGGTGTCGTGGTGGTTTCCCGGGACGCTACGCGCCCATCAGGAAGCCGACGACGGTGAAGGCGGCGGAGATGATGATCACGCCGATGAGCAGGCGGCCGAGCCAGCCGCCGATTTCGCCGCCTTCGCCGCGGCGGGCGGAGACGGTCATGGTGACGCCGAGGATGATCAGGCCGACGACGGCGACGCCGAGGCCGACCCACTTGGCCCAGCCCATGACCGTGGTGAAGGCCTCGAACCCGGGCGGCATGCCGCCGGGACCCGGGTCCGGCACGACCGCGCCGAGCGCGCCCGCGGTGGTGAGGATGTCGGTGGTTGCTGCGAGCAGGGCAGACATGGTGTGCTCCGTTTTCTGTGTTGGGTGGTGCGGGGTGATCGGCGCCGCGGGTGCGACGTCGAAAGGGTCCGGTTATCCGGTGGTGAGCGGGCCGTCGGCGTAGGCGACGTCGAAGTGCAGGTGGTTCGGGGTGTCACCGAACTGGGTGATGTGCTGATACGTGGTCGAGCGGCACTGGATCTGGCCGGCTCGAGAGCCCTGGGGCACCTGAGGGTCGAGGACGTCGAGGAGCTGGAGGGCGTTGGGGTCGCAGCCGGTTGTGGCGGTGCCGGCGAAGCTGTAAAAATCCACGGCGTTCCCGCCGCCGTTCATCCAGTGGGAGGAACCGGTGCCTGCGCCGAGCAGGCTCCCGGTGCACTGGCGGTTGAGGTCGGAGACGCCGATCTTCCCGAACGTGTTCAGGGCGATCGTGATGATCTGGAGAATGCGGACATCGATCGCGCAGTTCTCCTTGGGGGTGCCCGCAGCCATGTCGCGGATCTGCTGCGCGTAGCGGTCCTCGAGAAGGGTCAGGTTGCCAGCGTCCATGGCCACGACGAGGTTCGCTGCGAGAGCCTGCGCATCGCCGGACACGGCGACGCATCCACCGACCGGCGCCGGTGAGGCGGGCGCGGTGCCGATCGGCGTCGACGGGGCACTCACCGGTGCCACCGTCGTCGTCGCGGTCGTGCTGCTGCCGAGGCCGATGAGGTAGGTCATGATCGCCACGGCGTCGGCGCGGTACTTCGTGTAGTGGTTCGGGTCGGCGTTGCGCTGCACCCTGTTGATCGCGATGGACGGCTCCATCGCCTGCCAGCCCTCGACAGCCACGAGGCGGTCGTAGAAGAAGCCCGCCGAGGTCGTCGGGTCCATGCGCTGCTCGACGGTGCCCCAGCTCGACTGCTGCTGGAACAGGCCGATCGAGTCAGCGACCGAACCGTCCGGGTTGATCGCTCCGTCCCCGTAGTTGATGTTCACCAGGGAGGACTCCCCGATCGCCGTCTGCACGCCGAGCGTCTGCCCATCGGCGCCGAGGCCCTTCGCGGCGCCCGCGTTGACGATCAGCGCAGCGTTCACGAGCTGGTCGTGCCCGTAGGCCCCGACCTTCGCGTCCGCGGGGATCGCGGACACGTTCACCGGTCCGCCGCCAGGCAGGCATGCTGCGGCCGCATCCTCAGCGGCGCCGAAGAACAGCAGCCACAACAGCAGTGCAATCGCGAGAAGCGGTGCCAGGACCGCCGCGAGAACCCCCATTCCCCCCTTCGCCACCGGGCTACTCCGACGCCAAGGGGGTGATCTGCTCGACAGCCCACGGACCGGTCTCGACGGTGCGGTGGACGTACACGGAGTACTCCCCCGCATCCGTGGGAACCCGGATCCGCATCGTGAAGGCGCCGTCCCCGTCCCGGACCGACGCGGCACCAATGACGGTCGTGCAGGGCACGTTGGCAGGGTCGACCGTTTCGTAGGCGACCGCCGCTTGCTGGCTGAGGAACGGGTACAGCTCAGCGATCCACGTGTCGTAATCCAGGGAGGGCCGGCAGAACGCCGTGACAGCGGCCGTGGCGGTCGCAAGAGTGTCGGCCTCGACACTCGGAGCCGGAGCCGGCTCGGCGTCGACCGGCGCCGCCTCGGTCGCTGATGCGGCCGGCGCCGGCGAACCCTCGGCGGCATCAGAACTGGTCGAGACGGCCGGCGTCTGAGCTTGCGAGTTCTCAGCAGTCGGAGGGGCAGCGGGTGGTGAGCAGGCCGAGAGGAGTCCTGCGATCGAAACGGACACCCCAAGCAGCCATGCGCGTGCGCACCGCTCGCTTACGGTCCGCTGGTGAACTGCACTCAAGTTGTGCCCCCTGCGAGATGAGCAGGAGCGACAGCCACCCCCACACCTCGAAGATATCACTTTTTGGGGTCATGATTGCATGAGTTGACATCCGGAACTCAGCCGGTGCAGTCTTACTTGCGCATCGATACCCGAAGATGTCTCGGCGGGGACCCCATACGCCATGATGTTGTGATGACCTCCGAGCCCGGCACCCCCGATGTGCCTGCCTTGCCACCGGAGGTTCTGTTGACTCAAGCCGTTCTGGCGAAGAAAAACGGCGAAGTCATCCGCGCATTGTGGGGCGAAACCGGAATGTACTTCGGAGATTTAAAACGTTCCGTCGATATGACCGACGCATCGCTCTCGCGCTGTCTCTCAACGCTCGAAAGTGCCGGTATCGTCCGCGTGAGTACTCATCTTCCACCCGGTGGACGTCGCGGGGTATCGGTCATGTACTCGATAGACACCGAGCGATTCGATGAAGTACTCGACGGCTTCACATCGTGGATCAAAAGCAGTCACACGCCCTAGCACATTTATTCCGCTTCAAGCTCCGCAAGGATGCGTTCCATTGCCGCCTCTGCTTCGGGTGAAATCTCCCCGATAGAGCGCATTTCTCTTCGGACTCGATTTCTCCGAAGGTCGAGGACGGCCGGCATAGCCTCTTGAAGCTGCGGCGGCACATTTTCTTCGGCCCGATAGAAAAAGGTGGAGGGGACGTCAAACAGATCGCCCAGCGCCTCGAACACGCTAATGTCCTTTGCGAGGACGTGAGAGCCGGACAGCATGTAGTGCCATTTGGTGCGAGAGAGGTCGACCCCCGCGGCCTTGACGTGTTCCTCCACCACGGCCCAGGACGGCTGACGCCCGTGCATGGTTTCGTACCGGTCGGTTGCGAGTCGCAGACGCTGCGCCAGCTCCTCCTTCGAGACGGTGATCCCACCGGGGCTCGTTGGGGTGCCCGCTCCTGACTCGGAATCAGTCATGAGGTACTCCCTGTCGTTCGTGCACGTAGGCGCGGGCTTCTTCTAACACTCTGTACTGGTCGCCAGAGAGATTCGCATGAAGTAATAGGGCGTCCTCGCACTCGGAGAGGTAGCCATACAGCTCGCTGTAATCATCATCATCACGGCCACCGTTCCGGCGTCGCGCCGCCGGAATTTGCGTCATGAGGTCCGTCCAGATCGGCCTCAGTCTGACCAGATGGTATCGCTCGCGCTGGTGCTGCTGACGAGCCCGCCACCGGTCAGTAATCGGTGCGTAGCTGAAGCCGGCCGCGAGGAAAGCCCCGCCCGCCAGCGACAGGGCCAGATCCATCCCTTTGGAGATGTGGACCGAATCTACCCAGCCCCTAGCAACGAGCAGAGTCACTAGCAGCACTCCGAAACAACCGATGGCGATCAAGTAGATAGGCAGCCGTCGATGAAAACCGAAGTGAACACGGATGTTCCTACGGCAGGCAACAAGCCCCATACTTGCTGTCGTGATGAGAGAAAGCCAAAGCACCGATTTGAACGCGAGCGCCGACGTTTCGCGGTCATAGTAGATAAGCTCGACATCGGTAATAGGCCAGCTGCTGGCCATAAAGACCGCCACCTGTAGGCACGCGCCCGTCAGACCAAGCAAGTAGACGGTGAACCGCAAGCGCGTCCGGATTTTTGTTGAAGTGGCGGAACGAATAATTATGTCATCGAAGATGATGGTTGCGACGAGTCCAGCCATGTGCATTAGCAGAACGGCCCGGTTGTGGCCGCCTACAGCCTGATCGATGACTGTGTAGAGAAGCGTGTTCTTTAGGGCAAGGAGTATCGCAAAGCCCACGCACCCTATCGTCAACAAAGGATATTTGAAGGCATTTCGTGTCGCAATTAGGGCGATGACTGGAAGAGCGCTTGCTGCAACGATGACCCACTCGAGAATCATCACCATAGCGTTCCGCCGAAACCTATGTTGCGTTGCATCGACTGGTCCAGCGCGTCAGCCGCTTGAATTTTCGCGAGGGCGTCTGCGATGGCCTCCGCTAGATCCTCCCGATCGACTCCAATCGTTACCCCCTGTTGATCGAGGAAGAACCACATCAGCACGTGTCCGTATTCATGTTGCAGGTTGTGCTTGCGGTGTAGACGCGTCGTGTCGTGGGGAATGTACATGACGTTCTTATTGCTACTTGTCCGCTGCCAGTAGCTCACCACTCCCCCGTGCAGGAGAGCGGGAGGCGTGTCACGAAACACGATGTCTCTTCCGCAAAGGTCCTCCATGTAGGCGAGCAGGCTCTCCGCGGTCAGGGGTCGCGGAAGCTTCGCAGCGAGCATCACCCTCGACACGAGGGCGCGTACCGGTTTTGACCACACGGACACATTATGGTTCATTGAACACGTACAACACTGGTCGTTAGCGGCCAGACGGGGGGTGGTTTCATGCACGCGTCGCACGCCGCACGGCTCCGTGCGCTCGCGGCTGCGCCGCGGGAGGCATGGGCCGACACCTACCGTCAGCTCGTGATGTTCGATCTGCCTCGCGACGCGCAGATCGGTCTGATGCTCAGTTACTACCGGTCCTTCGCTGTCCCGTCGATCGCTCGGACGCTTCACCGTTCAGGTGCTATCAAGTCGGAACCCAGAAAACGCTCAGTAGACACTGCGCTCATTCTCTACGAACTCATCGACGGAGAACTTCAGTCAGATCGCGCGCTCGAAATGATCGACCTACTTGTCTCGGCTCATCGCCACGTGAAAGCGCCCAGCGAAGATTTCCTCTATGTTCTCTTCAGTCTTGCAATAGTACCGATGCGGTGGATAGAGAAGCATGGGTGGCGTGAGCTGACGTCGGCGGAGCAAGTTGCAACAATCGACTTCTACGCGAATCTTGGCCGCGCAATGGGGCTCAGTAATGTTCCAGAGGACGTAGATGCCGCAAACTCCTTCTATCGCTCCTATGAGGAGGATCGGATTGCCTGGTCGCGTGAGGGGCAAGAGTTGACCGACTGGACAGTCGGAGTCATCCGCTCAACTATGCCGACGCCTGTCCGCCCCTTCGCGCGGCTGATCCTCAGCACATGGATTGGCGATAAGCGTGTGAGTCAGGCGCTGGGACTTCCTCGAACCAACGCCTTTGTCTCGGCGCTTTCCGCTGCTGCAATGAGCGTGCGGAATCGCCTCACGGCGCGCGCCCCTCGTCCCGCAAGTCCGCGATTTGTTCAAGGCGTAACGGGGTCGGCCCAGTACCCGCACGGATATTCGTTGACAGATTTGGGGGCGCATCGATGATGAGCACTAAAGCCTTTGGCCCCGGGAACGGCACTGATGCGCTTGGAGCTATTCAGACGCTTGTCGAGCCGGACATGACCCGTGTGCTGAGCTTCCTCGCGGACACGGCGGCATCGCCGGAGCTGCTGGCGCGCGCTACTCGCCTGCGGCCGTCCGCGGTGCGCCTCAAAGTCGAAGCGCTCGACCGGTTGGGGCTCCTGATCCATCTGGGCGAAGATCTCCGCGTCGACCCCAACTCGATCGCGTCGTTCGTGGTCGCCGCGCGACGCTCGCTCGACCTGTGACGGCGACACACCGGGCAGCGCGTCTCGCGATCGCTAGCGACAGCGGTATGTTTTCAGGCATGGCTACTCCCAGGCGACCTCGCGGCTCGCTCAATGACGCCGTAGCGACCGGCTGGAAGGTCGAGCGCGCGGCGAAGGACCGTTTCGATCAGCTCGCGCGTCACGCCAATGTGTCGTCGGCTGTGTTCTTCGAACGCCTGGTAGAGAGCATCGAGGTCGATTCTCGAGGGCTGCCGGTGTGGTGGACCTCCGAGACCGAGCCGAACGAGGAGTTGCCGATCACCACGACTTAACGCATTAGGCCCGCCGCTCACGCGACGGGCCTAGAAGCTCTCGCTTCACACCCTCGCTTACCAGGGCTAACAGGTGTGAAGCAGTTCCAGAAGTACCGGTTTCTCAGGCCGGGCCTTCGTCATCCCCACCCGAGGGAGGAGAAGTGACCTCATCGTAAGCCACATTGCTGTGTCTGCGCACGCCCAAAACGCCGAAGTTGACCTCTTCTCGGCGCCGTGGACGCTGACGCGCCGGCTGAGCCCCCGTGCCGCGGTGCGCACGATGCGCCCGGACGCCTACGGGCGCCTGGACGAGAACGCCTATCCGGCCGCGTTCCCCGTCTCCCCCGTCGCGCCGGCCGCGCCGTGGGCGATCTACCTCACCGATGACGCTGGAGCGTTCCGGCTGCTGTGCTTCGACTTCGACGGCAAAGACTCCCACGGCGTCGACGCCGAGCTCATGGAGCAGGCCGCGGACGACTGCGACGCGCTTTCCGCTGTCCTCGACGCCCACCAGGTCGCTCACATCGTCTGTCAGTCCTCCGGCACCGGAGGCCGCCACCTGTGGGTCGCTCTCGCGGAAGCCGCCCCAGCCGAGCAGGTGGCCCGATTGGCGATCGCCGCTCGAGCAAACTTCCGCACCCTCGATCACGGGATGCTCCGCAACCCGCGCACCGGCGCCGCCCGTCCGCCGCTCTCCCCGCACCGCGACGGCAGCTTCTCGACCGTCCTCCGAGGCCGCGCGGAGGAGCTGCTGGATACGAACGTCACCGCGGCCGCCATCGATGCCGTCACGGTCGCGCTGGAAGAGTCCCGGCCGCCGCTGCGCGTCGACGCCACTCCCCCAGTACCCACCGCCACCGCACACCAAACGCACCGGACGCTCAGCGCTGCCGGCGCCGCGCACATGGCCACGCCCGGCGGCGGCGCGAATCCCTCGTGGACCGCGTTCATGTGCCTGCTCTCCGCTGCGCACGCCGGCTGGTCTGACACCGACGTCGAGCACGCCGCCCGGACCGCTCCCGGGATGGAGCACTACCGGACCAAGAACACCGGGCGCGGCCACCGCCGGCCCCGCGCCCGCGACGAGGCTGCGGAGCGCCTGGCGCGGCAGTGGGAGAGGGCCCGCCAGTACGCGGCGCTGCACGCCGTTCTCCCGCCCGAGCGCGAACCGGGCGACCTAGCGGAGCTGGACAGCCTCGTCGGCGCCGTCAGCGCCCTCCTCGACCGGTTCCGGGTGAGCCCGGGCCGGTGGGGCAGGACCGAGCGGGCGACGTCGGAGAAGACGATCCTCACCGCCCTGGCCTACCTCACCTTGCACACCGGCAAGCGCACCGTGGCCGCGTCCATCCGCGACCTGGCCCTCCTGGCCGGCCTGGGCCGCACCACCGCGGCAAGCGCCCTGCGGACGCTGCGCGAGGACGGCTACGTGCAGCTCGTCGTCCGCGCGGACGGATCCAACGCCAGCGAATGGCGACTGTCCGAGCACTTTTCCACAGGCTCCCTGCAAAGTCCGGTCACAACCACTAATAACCCCCGCCCCCCCGGGCCGCTTTTCACCGAACGAGCCATGCTGCTCACCACGCTCGAGGCGGACCTCACGGACACTCGGCACGACCTCTTCACTCGCGCCGGCCTCGGACACCTGGCAGGCAAGGCGTACGCGCTCTTGCGCCGAGAAGGGACCCTCGCTCTCGACGCCGCAGCCACCCTGCTGGGAGTGACCACCCGCACCGCCGCCACCGCCCTCTCCCGCCTGCGCACACACCGGCTCATCGTCAAGCACACCAACGGCTGGACCCAGGCCAAGCGTGACCGCCGAACCGCCGCCGCTCGTGCGATCGGGGTCGACGGAGCGTTGACGGATCGAGCGCACCGCTACGACGTCGAGCGCGAAGTGTGGGCCTGGTGGCAAGCCGAGCTCGCGCACCGCTCCTCCTCCCCCAGGCAACGCCCGCGACGCCGACACGTGTCGAGCCGTCCCCTGTTCGAGGACAGCACCGCTGGCGAGCGCGTCTGGCCGCTCTACCCCCGCGACGCCGCCGGCCGCGGCGATCACCGCGAGGCGCTGCACTGGGGACGCACCGGCATGCTCGCCCCCGGCTCGCTCTGGTGGTCCTCGACCGCCGCATGACGTCGACCGCACGCGTTCGAACATATGTTCTACTGGCGGCGTGGGAACGAACCGACGCTACGAGCGCCACGTCGGCGCACAGATCGATCGACGCATCGAAGAGACAGCCGGCCGCGGCCACCCCATCGGCCTGACCGACGACGAGCTAGACAAGACCCGGCAGCGGCCCACCTGGGCCGCCACTCCCCTGCCCGTCTGGGCTTGGGTCCGCTACCCCGGCACCCCCGTTCGCGTTGAGGGCTTCGCTATCGCCTGGACCGCCCGAGCCGTCATGGTCGAGTGGCAGGACCGCGACGCCAGCCGCCGACTGTGGGTCTGGGCGTCCGCCGTCGAGCGACGGCCCCAGTAACCGCGCATCCCCCAAGTCAGCACGTCAGCATGTTTACATGTCAGCATGCAGACTGGTAGTCTTGTCATCATGATTACAGCGGTAGTGAACCTGAAAGGCGGGTCGGGCAAGACCTCGACCGTCATCCATCTCGCAGCAGCGCTTCGCGAGACCGGGGAGAGCGTGCTCATTGTCGACGGCGACCCGCAGGGCAGCGCGCTCGACTGGGCCAACACCCTCGGTTGGGACGCGACCGGGCTGCCTCGCAACACGATCCACAAGCAGCCCTGGTTGAGCAGCAGCCACCAGAACGTGCTCATCGACACTCCCCCGGGCGACCTGGGTATCACGACGTCAGCAGCTCGAGCCGCTGACCTGATCCTGATCCCGATCCAACCCACCAGCGGCGACTTCTCCCAGTACGCGGAGACGGTCAACCTCATCGAGCAGGTTCAAGCCCTCACGGACGCGCCGGCCTTCACCCTCCTCACCCGAGTGGTCAAGCGCACGGTCGCCGCTGGGCAGATCCGCGACGCGCTCGAACCGTTCGGCGTCCCCGTCCTGACGAGCGAGATCCCGCAGGCGCAGGCTCTCGCGATGGCGTACGGCCTGCCGATCACCGATCCTGGCCAGTACCGAAACGTGCTCGCGGAGTTGAAGGGAATCGTCAAGTGAGCGAGAACCGCTTTGCGGCCGCGGGCCGCGCAGCTCGACCGAAGAGAGCCCAGGCGGGCGAAGGCACCTTCGTGCCGCCGACCCAGCTCGCCGTGTTCTCCGTCCGACTCCCCCAGGACTCGATCCGAGCGGTGAAGATCCTGGCGGCCGAGCAGGGCGTCCCCGTACAGGTGCTCGCTGCGGAAGCCTTTCAACTCCTCCTCGCCCAGTACGAGGGACACAAAGCTGATGACAAGTAAGCATGTAATCAAGTCAACTTCCCTACATGCCTACCGGGCCGTCCGGCCCTCCCAGGCCGTCACTCGCCATCCGCGGTGACCCCGTGATTGGGAGCAGCCGGCAGACGCGGGATCGGATGACCCACGAGCTACTGCGCGTCGGCGCCGCTATCTTCCGGGGGACCTGCGCGGTGGCGGCGGCGCTGTTCGAACCCACGGCTCGGCAACTGTGGTGACGGACGTTCGAGTCCCCACAGCACGTGCTGACTTGTAGGCATGTTTACAAGTCAGCATGTCGCGGTCGACGGTGGGGGAGGGTCGGCGTTGCCGCCCCATGAGGGGTAACCCCTCACGCTCCCCGGTATCCCGTTCCGGGGCGCGAGCTGCACTCGCGCAGCAGCGACGGAGCGCCGCCCAGAGGTTCGGCCGGCGGTGCCGGCCGCTGATGTTCGCCCGTTGGGCTCACGCTTCTTTGCCGTGAAGCCTTCGGCGGCTCCCTCCGCTTCGCTGCGCTCGTAGCTACCTACGGGCTCCGTTCAAGTGGCTGCGCCACCGACTCCTCCGAGACTTTCGGCACGCGGTCGCGGCGCTCCCTTATTTCGCGCCGAAACTCTCTCCCCCCTCGCCCTGCGGATTGCACTGCGCCCTCCGGTTGCTAAGGCGGAAAACCGCCTTCCTTACCGTTATTTCCGTGGATCCGGGGCAGTTGTAGGCTCCGGAACGCGCCAGGGATCCCGGGTATGGCTGACCGCCTTCAGCCGACTGATGGCACGCCGTGATTAGCCGCCCGGGACCCCGCAACGGCAGGACCGCTCATTGAGAAACGCGACCAGATCGCCCCGTAAGGACATGCCGGCAAGGTCGTTCATCGCGCACCGCACCCCTCAACGGAAGGACCCTGCATGCCACAACTCTGGGCCGGTATCGACGCCGGCAAGACCGAACACCACTGCGTCGTCATCGACGGCAACGGAACCAAGCTGCTCTCGCAGCGCTTCAAGAACCGAGAGTCAGCGATCCTGACCCTGATGGGCGACGTCGCCTCCTTGCCGGGTGGCACCGACGTCGCGTGGGCGACGGACCTCAACCACGGCGGAACGGGGCTGCTGCAGACGCTGCTCAGCTCCCACGCGCAGCCGCTGTTCTACATCTCGGGCCGGGTCGTTCATCACGCCTCGGGCGCCTACCGAGGCGAGGCAAAGACGGACGCGAAGGACGCGGTCATCATCGCCGACCAGGCCCGGACCCGACGAGACGTGACGCTGATGCGGCAGGCCGACGACGTCACCGCGGAGCTGCGCCTGCTCTCAGCCCGGCGCGAGGACCTGGTGCACGACCGCACCCGCGCCGTAAATCGGCTACGCGCCATCCTGGTCCACTACTTCCCGTCACTCGAGGGAGCGTTCAACTACGCGACGACCAGGGGACCTCTGGTGCTGCTCACCCGGTACGCGACGCCGTCCGCGATCAGGCAGACGGGGGAGAGCCGTCTGGCGTCGTGGTTGAAGGGGCAGGGCTGTTGGAAGTCCGCGGCCGTCGCTAAGACGGCGGTGGAAGCCGCGCGCGAGCAGACCTCGGTCGTCGCGGGGGAGGATGCCGCGGCCCGGCTGGTGAGCCGGTCCGCCCGCGATCTGCTCCGCATCCGCGACGAACTCGCCGAGCTCGAGGCCGAGATCGACGCCGTTCTACAGGACAGCAGTTCTGCGGATCTGCTCGTGTCGCTCCCCGGATTTGGGCGCAGGCTCGCCGCGGACTTCCTCGCCGCAACCGGTACTGACCTCGCCGCATTCGAGACGCCCGACCGGCTGGCCAGCTTCGCGGGCCTCGCTCCCGTGCCGCGCGACTCCGGGAAGATCTCCGGCAACCACCACCGGCCACGGCGCTACGACCGGCGGCTGTTGAACGCCTGCTTCCAAGCGGCGTTCATCGCGTCGAGGAACTGCCCGGTCTCTCGCTCGTTCTACGAGCGAAAACGTGGCGAGGGCAAGTCGCACAAGCAGGCACTGATCGCACTCGCCCGACGCCGCATCAACGTCATCTGGGCAATTTTCCGCGACCAGACCAGCTATCACCCCACAGGCGCAGAGCCCGCCGCGTTCGCGTCAGGGACGATCGCAGATGGGTCGGCGGCTCGTGGTCTCGGTGCTGGCGGGAATCCGTGGGAGGGCATCGGCAACCGTCACTCGTGGTGAACCACCTCGCTGCGGGGTAATCCTGGTCAGGGATTCTGCGCGCGATCGACGCGCGCGACAATCGCGCGCAGTGCTTCGACTTCGATGCTGAGGGCGGCGGTGCCCTGAGGAGTGAGAGCGACCCAGTTCTTGGCTCGGCGGCCGTCGTAGCCCCGTCGTGTGGTGATGTGACCGGCCCTGAGTAGGACTTCGAGGTGTCGCCCAAGGTTGCCGTCGGTGAGGTCGAGGGTCGCGCGCAGGAACCGGAAGTCGGCTTCGCCAGCCTCGTGAAGGATGGTCAAAATCGCAAGACGTGTTCGTTGGTGGACGGCATCGTCCAAGGACGCGAACTCGTCGTCGGTCGACTCCTCAGCGCCTGGTGTCACGGGCACGTCCCGTCTCCTGCCGGAAAGCAGTAATACCCAGAACGACGACGGTGATGCCGGCGATCGCGAGAACGACGCCATCGATCGACAGAGGCGTGGAACCGTAGGAATCACCCGGGGTCAACCCGCTCTCGGCGGCGGCGCCCTGCAAGAAACTGTTGAAGAGGAAGGGGGAAACTACTGCCACCCCGAGGCCAGCAAGCCACTGGCTGCGATTCTCGAGTCGCCAACCGATCGCGAACAGGAGCACCCCGACAAGGAATGCCGGACCGACGAACTCAACGAGGAAGGCCGGACCGGCGAACATCGTGGGCAGAAACGTCAAGATCGAGATAGTGGCGATGACAGCCGCGACCGGCCCCATGCGCTCGCGCCCCATTCCCACACCTGCGTGAGCAGCAGTAGCCCTCAACACGAGCCAGAGAGCGATGCTCGTGAAGGCAGGTATCAGGAAGCCGACGGTGAAGAGCGTCGAACCGGCCAGGGGCAGCAGTCCGGCTGTTACCACTCCGACGCCGGAGACGATCAGCGGAAGTGATGACACGTGCCGCGCGTCTCGGACCCGTTCTTCTAAGGGCGTGCGAGTCAGCGACATGATGCTCCGATCACTCTGTGGTGTAGAGCAACTGTACTCTGCATTGCAGAGCGGTCGCTAGGACGTCCAGCGTCGGGACCGTTTCGAGCGGCCGCAATTCCGCGCATCAGATCGCGAACAAGCGGACGCCGACCTCAGGCCGGCGCGGTGTCGTGCGCTGCGCGAATTTTTGCCTGGAAGCCTTCGGCAGCGTACGGGCCTCCGGCGTCCACGCAAGCCGCTGCGCGGCCGGCTCCTCCGAGCTTCTCGGCACGCGGTCGCTGCGCTCCCTCCCATCGCGCCGACAACCTCTCCTCCTCCGCCCTCCGGGTTGCGCTCCCACCTCCGACCCTGCTCGGCACTACGTGCCTTCCAGGCAAAAAAACGCTGGGAGAGAAGGAAGAACGATCCGGCCAGACCACCCCCGCTGGCTTGACAAATCTGATTGAGAATCACGGCAAAAAAACGAGGGGGAGGGGCAGGGCAGGACTACCGCCCGGGACCCGACGACGAGAGGACTTCACCATGACCGACACCGCCACCACCGAACCGCAGACACCGACCCTCCCGGAGGCGGTGGCCGAGTTCGTGTCCGTGTTCTCCCACGGGGACACCGCCGACGATCTGGCCGTCCGGATGAGCTGCTGCGAGGTCGACGCGTTGGCCGGACTCCTGCGAGCATTCGGACGAGACGAGGCCGCCGACCTGTGGATCGCGGAGCACGCGACCGACGACGACGAGGGCGACGCGCACACCCCGGAAGGAGCGAAGCGATGACCGAGCAGCCGAAGGCCGACGCAGTGACGATCTATCTCGCGGCGGCGGACGCCTACGACGAGGCGGTGACCGCGTTCCTCACCGCGGGCGCTACCTACACCGCGGCCCTCGCGAATTTCCGCGTGGCGATGACCGTCTCGCCCACTCTCTCCTGCGAGAAGGTCAACGTGATCGCGCAGATGCTCGACAAGGCCGGTGACCGCGACGCGGCCGGGTGGTGGATCCACGCGCACTGCGCCGAGGAGAAGCGCGAGGAGTTCGAAGCGCACATGGAGTTCTATCTGGAGGATTCCTCATGGCTCTGACCGTCTACTCGAAGCCGTCGTGCGTGCAGTGCACCGCGACCTACCGAGCCCTCGACGCGAAGGGCATCGAGTACACGACTGTCGACGTCACGACGAACCCCGCAGCGCTCGCCTACGTCACGGAGGAGCTGGGCTACTCCGCCGCCCCGGTGGTCGTCGCGAGCGACGAGGATCACTGGTCGGGGTTCCGCCCTGACCTCATCGAGAAGCACGCAGCGTGACCGGCCCGAACGTCGAGAGCGACGAGTACCGGGCAGGGTATCTCGCCGGGCGCGCGGACCGGCAGGGCGAGGTCGACTGGGCGGAGAACGAGGCCGATCGGTACTACCGCCTCGCCTACGGCGACGAGCGGCGTCTCCCGGCCTACGCCGTGACGCGCGCCGAGCTCGAACAGCGCAGGGCGCTGTCCGAGCCGCCCGTCGAGGTCACCCGACGCGACGCTCTCGCGTCCTGGGGCATAGAGCCGCGCCCCACTGACAACCCCGCGGCTGACGCCACAGACGAGATCCCGCCGACGTCGACGGGACGACCCACGAACCGAACCAGCAGGAGAAGGCAAATGAGTACCAGGACCATCACCGGCAACCTCGCCGCCGACCCCGAGGCCGTGCAGGCGGGCCGCGTACAGATCGTGAAGCTGCGCGTCATCGAGAACACCGGCGAATACCGCGCGGGGGAGTGGACCCCGCACGACGCCCCGACCACGCACTACGTGGAAGCGAAGTTCGAACTCGGCGAGCACGTGCTCGCCTCCCTCCACAAGGGAGACGCCGTGATCGTCGTCGGCTACGAGCGCACCGTCGCCTGGGGCGAAGGCGAGAACCGCCGCACCGGCCGCGTCCTCGAAGCCGACGCCATCGGCCCCAACCTCACCCGCGCGACCGCCGTCGTCACCACAACCACCCAGCGCGTAGCCCGCCGCAGTGCCGCCCCTGCGGCTGAGTAAGTTGGTCGGCATGTGGGACGGGATCGCTCTGCTGCTGGCCGTGACGGGTGCCGCGCTCGTCGTCGCCGGTGTCGTGCCGCTTTATCGCGACTCCGAGCTCCACTCCGCGCAGGTCTCCGAGGTCGCGGTGGACAAGCGCGCCCGGGCCCGCGGCGCTCTCCTGGCGGCCGTTGTTCTCTTCTCCGCAGCGGCCGTCGCACTCCTCGCCGGAACGGTCTGAGCCCCTACTCCGAGCCGTCCGCGATCCTTAGCACGTAGAGGATGACGTGATCCTCCGGGATCGCTGCGCGCACTTCCGCGATCGCCGCGGCGCTCGTCACCGCGCTGCTGCACACCATCGTTGATGCCGAATCCGCGCGCGTCCGGTGTGCCAGTTTCCTCACAGACAGGGTCCTCAGCGCTGCCGCGGTTGTCCCCTTCCTTCCCTGCGCGCTGAGTACGTCACCGTCAGCCTGTGCACACAGACGTTGTATCGTCTTGCCCACTCTCGGATCGAGAGGTCATGTCCAGGGGGCTTCGATGGTCAAGAGTGGGTCGGATTGGAAGGCAGTGCTCGCCGCGCAGCAGCTGGAGTTCGCAGACGCGAGTTTCATGCGCCGGTACGGCCGAGCGGTGAAGGCGTACGAAGAGCTCGTCGAGGTGTTCCACGCGTGGCATGCACGCGCGGTCACGGTCCATCGTGTGGAGAAGGGAGCGTGGACCGAGATCCAGCTTCGTGTCACCGAAGGTGTGCCCGACAGAGCGCGCGACCTCGTGCAGGACGTTCTTCAACACTTCAGCGCCGTGCTCGAGCAGCTCGCGCAGGCCCTGGCTCTGCACGAGCAGGGCCAGTTGACCGCAGCGCAGAAGAAGAGCGTGACGTTCCCGACCTCCACAAGGCAGCCGAAGGGCCCGGTCGTCGGCATCAGCCTGTTGCCTGCCGGTGCGCAAGCCGAGATCATGAGAATTCAGCCTTGGGCAATGGCTCCGAGCAACCCCGATCAGCACCTGCTCGCTCGGTTCGATGACCTGTCGCGCACAACCCGACACCGCTCCGATGTCCTCTCAACCGCTGCCTCCGGTACACGCAGCGTCTCACCGGGCTACATGCCCTATGTGTCCGAGATGACGATCAGCATGGCGCGCGTGGACGGCATCGGTACGGACGTCATCATGGCCTGGAGAAACGACTCCGACCTCGGTTCCGTCGCCATTTCGACCGAATCTCACTTCGTTGTCGATGAGCCCGACTCGCCAGCACACGGGCAGGACATCGTGCAACTCCTCAACGAGTTGCGCCAGGTCATCGCGCGGACCGTCTTCCTTCAGCTCTTGCCTTACTTGAGGTAGCGACGACGGCCAGCCTCCGGATCCCGTCAAGGCGCGACCACCGTCCGCCGTGAGCCGAGGGCGACGCCCTCGGTCTGCCTTCATAGGGCAGAGAAACATCCGTCGTCCCTGTCCGCTTCGAACAGAAGACGTGCTGCCAATCGCTCGACCTCGCCTGGCGAGCTCGCCGTACCGCCGGAGCGCAGCATGAAGGACGACGTCGAGGCGGCCGTTCGTCTCCTCATAGCGAGGATCGCCGAGGGCGACACCCGTGCATTCTCAGACCTTCACGACCTGATTGCCCGCGATGTGTACAGGGTCATCAGAGGCGTCCTTCGCGACCCCGAGCAGTCCCGCGAGGTGACGCAAGAGGTGTTCCTGGAGGTGTGGCAGCGAGCGGCGACCTTTGACCCCGCTCAAGCCTCGGGTCACCTCCTCATGCGCATGGCCCGACGACGAGCGATCGACAGAGTCCGCTCCGCGGAGGCGTCCCGCCAGCGGGACCACGAGTACGCAGCACTCTCCACCGAGCCGGAGGCCGACGTGGAAGCGCGGGCTCAAGTCCGACTGGACTACGCCGCCGCAGTCGCAGCGATCCGCGCGCTTCCCTTGATCCATCACGAGATCCTGTTCCTCGCCTACGTGCAGGGCTTCAGCCACACCGAGATAGCCCACGCGCTTCAGCTGCCGCTGGGAACGGTCAAGACACGCATCCGCGACAGCGGCCAGCGACTCCGCCGCATCCTCGGCGCCGACACCGTCCTGTAGCCGGCTCCCAGCCTCCGTCGGGCACAAGCCGGCTCGCGCAGCGGCGACGGAGCGCCGCGGGTCGGAGGCCGCGATGCGGCCCGTTCCACCTGTTTTCCTTACCTTGTTGCTCGGGCGGTTTCGGCGCAGTCGTAGTGTGTCGATCGTCCGAGGACGGCGGGTATGGCTTCCGTGTTTTCGCCGCTGTGACGGGGAGTCTCGCCTGGCACGGTGGCTTCGCGCGCAAGGCTGCCGGACTGCGGTCGCGACCGCCGCCACTGCCGTCGCCGCCGCAAAGAGCCAGCAGAGCGTGCTCCCTGGCCAGGCGATCGCGGCGGAACTCGCCCGCCGTCTCGCACTCGGTGTCATCGCTCTCGAAAGCCGTATCGCGGAGATCGACCAGCTCATCGCCGCACGGGTCGAAACCAGCCGCGCCGCCGAGCTCTTGCGCTCGATGCCAGGCTTCGGGCCGCTGCTCGCGGCCGAGTTTCTCGCATCGACCGGCGCTGACCTCAGCATCTACGTCAGCGCCGACCGCTCGCCGGCGTTGCCGGCCTTGCTCCGGCGCCGCGTGACTCGGGCAAGATCAGCAGCAATCACCACCGGCCACATCGCTACGACAGGCGGCTGCTCCGTGCCTGCTACCTCGCAGCGATGGTCAGCGTGCAGCAGAAGACCGAATCACGAGTCTTCTATGACCGTAAATGCGGCGAGGGGAAGTCGCACAAGCAAGCCATCCTCGCCCTCGCGCGGCGCCGCCTCGACGTCATCTGGGCGATGTTCCGAGACGACCGCACCTACACACCCCCGGCCCCTTTTGGGGCCAACTTTGAGGAACCTGCAACAGTGCACACCGCCCCGAAAGCCCCTCATGCGACGACCACGGCGCCACCTCTCCTCGCAGCGTGAGTGCTTCGAGATGAGCGTTTTCCCGTATGGGGATTGTCTACTGGTCGCCTTGCGGTTCCTGCTGGATTTGCCAGCCCATGTCGAGCTGCCCAAATTCCTTTGCGTAGCAGCTTCCCTCTACGCCGGAGGTGACGGCGTCGACGTTGTTGGTGTAGTCGATGATCGGTCCGCTCTCGTCGATTATGGAGAGGGGGTAGTCGGCGGCGAGCATGCACGCGGCGTAGCGGGTGAAGCCGGCGCGGTACTCGTCTTCCGTCACCGTGCCATCCTCGAGCGCGGCTTGTTGCTCTGCGGACGCTTCGGGCGCAGCCGCCGGCGTGGCCCACGAGGCCCACAGCAGGTATCTGGTGTCACGGCCGGTCGTCACCGAGATCGAGTGGTCTCCCGCGGCGCCAGGGGAGAAGTAGGCGCCGCCATTGGCGCCGGTAGTTGCCTGGCGGCCACAGCCCTGGGTGTACGGCTGCCCGTCGACGTTGATGACGAAGCTGCCGGGGTCGACGCAGTGGAAGGCGACCGCGATCTGCTCCGCGCCCTCCGGAATCGCGCCGAGCTCGACCACGGTGTTCCCGGCTCCGCTGAGCACGAACGGCGTGCCGAAGAGCTGAGCGTCGTCGTAGACGACCTGCTCCGTCATTTCCTCGATACTCACCGTTGTCGTCTGGTCCCCACCGTTGAGGGCGGCAGCGGAGACGGCGCCACCCGTGAGTGCGCCCGCCGCGACGAATGCTCCTAGGAGTCCGAGCAGTGCCCCACGCTTCCGCGGAGCCGGCTGGGGGGCGGTGGCAGAGGCGACGAGCATGCGGCGCAACTCCGCGTCGCGAGGGCTGTACTCGGTGTCAGAGGACATCGGGAACTCCTTCCAGGAGTGGGTTCGAAGGGTGGTCGAGGCGTGCGCGCAGCTTCGTCTTCGCACGGGACAGCCGCGATTTCACTGTTCCGGGCCGTACGTCGAGCACGCGCGCAGCCTCGTCGGTGCCGAGTCCTTCCAGTACGCAGAGGGTGATCACCTGCTGGTCGGAGAGAGGCAGGTCGCGTAGCGCCACCATCGCGTCGCCGTCTCCGCCGACCTCAGCGTGGTCGGGTTGATGCTCCTGCGCGGGAAGCCGGCTCAGAGCGGCCCGGTAACGGTGCGCTGATCGTGTGTGGTTGCGGGCGGTGTACGTCGCCGTGCGCAGAAGCCACGGCAGAATCGATCCGTCGACGAATCGCACCTCGGAACGTTTTCGCCACGCCTCGAACAACGTGATCGCCACCACGTCGTCGGCGTCCGACAAGTTCGGAGCCAGCCCCCGCGAGTGCCGGTACAGACGATCCCGGTGGCGGTCGAAGATCACCCCAAACGCGCCCCCGTCGCCAGCGAGGGCCTGGCCCCAATACGCCTCGTCACTGATGCTGTCCACACTGAGAAGTGTCCGCTGACGTCGCGAAGGTTCCCGACCCGCCGAAATTCACTCTGGCTTCGCTCGCAGCGGGCATCCAGTAGTGGCATGGCTGACGGAAGCATCTACACGTCGATCGTCGTCAGCGGATCGATGCGTTCCGGGTCGGCCATCCATCGAACGTGACGGTCGCCCTCCGGTGATTCCCCTCATTGAGCAACCGGTCGCAGCCGGACGGAGCCGGCCGGAGGAGCCTTCGGCGCTGTTGACAACCTGATTGAGATTCTTCACCTCTCCGCGGTTTCAACCTATTTCGCTCCACCGGCTCCGTGCCACCGATAGCGGACGCGCCCTGCGGGCTTATTTCGCCCGCTATCGGTGTCACTGCGCCGCCTCCACTCAAACGGTTTTCCCCGCCGGAGAGGCAAAGAAAAACGATCAGCCAGAGGGAGCACCCACCCCATGCAGACCACCACCGACTTGCAGACCACCACGAAGACCTACCTCACGCTCGGAGGCACCCGCGCGGTCGACGTCCGCGTCGTGGGCACCGACCCCAAGACGATGCCCTCGGTGCACGTCACCCGCCGCAAGTCCGGCGTCTGGGAGGCGTGGCACTCCGACCAGCTGCACGGCATCACCAGCGGCTCGTTCCGCCACTGCGTCGCCCACGCCCGCCGCGCAGCGATCCGCCGCGTCGCCCCGTTCCTGAACCGCTGAGAGGACCACACCATGACCCGCACCGACACCGGCCGC
>NZ_PSVY01000024.1:0-53802 GCF_002932635.1 Rathayibacter sp. AY1D1 | reverse complement strand
GCGTCTGCACGATGAACCAGCGTCCGCCGGACGCGGGGAACTGGAGCGCCCCCGCCGGTCCCTCCTCCGCACCGCCCTGATCGGGACGACGACCGCTCTGCTGGCCGTCCTGGTCGCGGCGGCGCTCCTGTTCCACGCGTCCGGCGGACGCTGGTTCATCGTGCAGACGCCCTCCATGGGTACGGCCGCCCCGGCCGGCACCCTCGTCCTCACCGAGCCGACGGCCCTCGAGGACGTCCGGGTCGGCGACGCGGTCAGCTTCCACCCCACCACCACGCCCGACGAGACCTACACCCACCGGGTCGTCGAGATCGCGGACGACGGCACGCTCCGCACCCAGGGCGACATCAACGGAGCCGTCGATCCGTGGGCCACCGGCCAGGACCAGCTCATCGGAGTCGTCACCACGGCGCTGCCGGTGCTCGGCTGGCTCGTGCGCGGCCTGCCGCTGCTGATCATCGGCGCCGTCCTCGTGCAGCTGCTCACCCGCTTCATCGCCTCGCCCACCCAGCGGGCGTCGATGCGGATCCTCGGCCTCTCGCTCGTCGCGTCCGTCACCGTCTTCGTGCTCCGCCCGCTCGTCGGCATCGTCGTCCTCGAGGCCACGGTCGACAGCGGCACGACGAACGCCACGCTCGTCTCGACGGGCGTCCTCCCCATCCGCGTGAGCGCCGAGGGTGCCGACCCCGTGGACCTGGTCTCCGGACAGGTCGGCCGCCTGCAGATCCCGGCGCACGACGGAGACGCCTACGCCCTCTCCTCCGCTCTGCACCTGCCGTTCTGGGGCTGGGTCCTCTTCGTCCTGCTCTGCGCGATCCCGGTGCTCTACACGGTCTTCGTCGGTCTCCCCGGCGAGCCGGAGCGGACCGCCGAGCGCGGCCGCCGCGCCGCCCGCGAGGAGGAGACGGCATGAGCCGGCACCGCCTCTCCGCCGCCTCGCCGGCCGCGCGGCTGCGCACCCTCCTCGCCCGCCCGAGGTCTGTCGTCGCCGCCCTCGCCGCCGCCGCCCTGGCCGCCGTGCTGCTCACCGCCCCTGCCACCTCCGGCGCGTACACCGCCTCGATCCTGAACTCGACCAACACGGTCGGCAGCGCCGCCGCGTTCTTCACCTGCGACGGCGCCCTCGCCGCCGACCGCGGGGCCGCGCTCTTCGCCTACACGCTCGCGCAGCCGAGCGGATCGACGACCGCGCCCGACACGGACTCCGGCCAGTACCCGGGCACCTACCGCTCCACCAGCCTCTTCCCGACCGCGATGGTCAGCTCCGCCGCGACGCCCAAGGCCTGCCCGCGCGACGCGGGCGGCTCGTGGACGCCGAACGGCACCAACCAGTACCTGAGCACGCCGCTGGAGATCAGGAACCCCGGCACCTTCAGCACCGAGATCTGGTTCAAGACCACGAACGCCGGCGGCAAGCTCTTCAGCTTCAGCGCGGGCGCCACCGCTCCCGGCGGCCAGTACGACCGCCACACCTACATCGGTGCCGACGGCAAGCTCGTCTTCGGCGTCTACAACGGCGCCGCGCAGACCATCACGAGCACCCGAGCCGTCAACGACGGGCTCTGGCACCACGTCGTCTCCACGCTCTCGCCGACGGCGGGCATCGCGCTCTGGGTCGACGGCGTGAAGGTCGCCTCGAACAGCACGTACCGCACGGCCGAGAACACGACGGGCACCTGGAAGATCGGATACGACAGCCTGGGCGGCCAGTGGCCGAACGTCGGCTCCTCGTACTTCGGCGGGAGCCTGCGCTACGCCGCGGTGTACTCGACGGTCCTCACGCCGGAGCAGATCCAGACGCACTACGCGGCAGGACGCTGAGCGAACGGCCCGGTCGGCGGCGCCTCCGCAGCCCTAGGGTGAGCGGATGAGCACCCCCGCCCTCTCGCGCCGCGCCCGCTTCCACCAGCGGTTCCTCGTGGAGGAGCGCGTGATGGCCCCGGAGGCGCGCCGCGGCCTCGACCGGGCCGGCTTCGGCCTCATCGGCGTCGGCGTCGTCCTCTTCGCGGCCTTCACCGCGCAGGTCGCGAGCGCCACCGGCCTCACCGTCCTCGATCCGGTCGTCGCCGAGTGGTTCCGCGAGAAGCGCTCCGCCGAGGGCACGGTCGTGATGGACGCGCTCGCCACCGTCTTCGGGCCGGTCTACCTGCCGGTCATCATCCTGGCGGTGCTCGTGCTCTGGTTCGTCCTCGCGCGGCACCTCTGGCGGCCGATCCTCCTGGCCGGCGGCATGCTCGTCGGGATGCTCAGCGTGCAGCTGGCCGCTCACCTCGTGATGCGGATGCGCCCGCCGGTCGAGTACATGCTGCTCGGGCCCGACGGGACCTTCTCGTTCCCCTCCGGCCACGTCACCGGCGTGAGCGACTTCTTCCTGATCACCACGTTCCTCCTCGCCTCCCGCCGCTCCTCCCGGAGCTGGATGATCGGGGGCTTCGCGCTCTCGCTCGGGATGATCGCCGGCCAGATCGTCGCGCGGCTCTACCTCGGCTACCACTGGCTGACCGACACGCTCGCCTCGGTGTCGCTCGCCCTGATCGTGCTCGGCTCGGTGATCGTCATCGACACCCGCCGGACCGCCGTCGTGCGGGGCGGCGCGGACTGACCGGCGGGGCGCCTCCCTCTGCGGCGAGGAGCCGGCCGCGGGAGCAGGCCCTGTCGTCAGCCCCGGTCGGCCGGATCCTCCTCGGTGACGATCGGCACCGGCTCCGTCACGCCGATCGTGCTGACGATCGGGACGATCCCGGTGCGGGTGAACGGCTCCTCGGCGGCCGGCGTCGGCTCGTCGGGCAGCGGTGCGGGGTCGACCGCGGCCGGCGCCGACGGGTCGGACGCCGTGAGGCCGGATCCGCTGCCCGACGCCGTGGCGTCCTGTGCGGTGTCCGCCTGCCCGGCCTCGGCGCCGTCGGGGTAGAGGACGTCGGCGGCGAGGGCCTGCTCGATCCCGCGGTCCCGGCGGGTCCGGGCGCGGACCGGCGCCACCGCCCGCACGATCGGGGTGCGCAGGCGGCGGTAGGCGATCCGGCCGAGCGTGACTCCGCCGGCGAGGCCCAGCGCGATCATGCCCGCCTGGAGCAGGAGCTCGATCCCGGCGCTCGGGCCGGCGTTCGAGGTGAGGCCGAGGACGCCGCGGTAGAGGGTGAGGCCGGGCAGGAGGGGGACGATCGCGCACGCGGTCGTCACCACGGCGGGCACCCGCATCCGCTCGGCCAGCATCTCGCCGAGCAGGCCGATCGCCAGCGCCGGGAGGGCGTTGGCCATGAGCGGCGCGAAGCCCGAGGTGGTCAGCGAGTCGGAGACGAGGAACGCGCCGGCTCCGGTGAGGGCGGCGATGAGCGCGGGCCGCGGCGGGGTGTGCGACGAGAGCGCCCAGGCGCCGGCCGCGACCCCGGCGCCGAGCACCTGCACGGCCGCCGGCCAGGGGCGGGCGTAGGAGTCGACCAGCACCAGCTCGACCCCGAGCGAGCGCGCGCCGTCGAGCACCACGGCGATGCCGACGACGATGCCCAGCGTCAGCAGCCCGACCTCGAGCAGCCGGCCGCCCGCGGTGATCGGGAACCCGTTGATCGCGTCGTCCGCCGCTCCCACGAACGAGAGCCCGGCGAGGAGCACGACCACCCCCGACGCGACGACGAGCGCGGGCGGCAGCACCGCCAGCTCCACGGGCAGCCGCGGCACGACCGCGAGCAGCACCACCGCCACTCCGGTCGCCAGCGCGGCGCCCGCGATCTGCTGGAAGAAGGCGGGCAGGCCCCAGCGGGCGAGCAGCTGGTTGACCAGGTCGATCGCGGCTGCCGTCGCGGCGGCGAGGAGCACGACGAGGGGTCCGCCCCCGAGCAGGAGCGCGACGCCCGCGGCCATCAGCGCGAGCGTGAGGGTGACGACTCCGCGGCGGTAGCGGTGCGGCTGGACGAGGATCGCGTCGAGCCGGTCGTGCGCGGCCTCGAACTGGTGCCGGGCCTCCTCGCGGGCCTCGGCGGAATCGACGGCGTCGGCGACCCGCACCTCCGGCGAGCCCTCGGTGATGGCGGTGACGAGCGCCGTCACGCGGGCGAGCCGCTCGTAGTCGGCGCTGCGGGAGGGGACGACGCGCAGCACGCTCACGCTGGGGGAGTCGTCGCCTCCGTCGTGCACGACCAGGATCGACGTGAAGGTGAGGTCGACCTGGCACTCGATGCCGTAGGCGCGGCACACCCGCTGGATCGTCTCGGTCACCTCGGCTGCCGCGGACCCCAGCGAGAGCAGCGTCTCGCCCAGCCGCACGGCCAGCTCGAGCACTCCGCGGACCGTCTGCTCGGCGAGGAGCGCCCGCTGCGCTCGACGGCTCACCGGGGCCGCGGGCCGCTGCCCGCCGAGCTTGCCGACGACCTGCTGCAGAAGACGAGGAGAGCGCACCGTCCAGGGTAGGCACGCAGGGGCCGGTCCGGGGACGGGTTGCGCCGGCTTTCCCGCGGATGTCCGAGCAGCAGTCCTCAGAAGCAGGCGAGCACCCGGGTCGTCAGCCAGAGGGCGGCCTCGAGCTCGGTGTGCAGCTCCCGGCCGAGGGCGAGCCAGCGCTCCTCCGCCTCGGCGCTCCTCCAGCCCTCGAACACGTCGCATCCGGACGCCCAGAGCTCCTGCCAGCGGAGCAGCGGTCCGTGCAGGGCCTCCGGGACGCCGATCGCACCCGGATCGTCGATCGGGCCGTCGACCGCCCAGAGCGGATACTCCGCGCAGTGGTCCGGGTACAGGCGGAGGTCGGCGAGCCGCCCCTCCCGATCGGCCCGCGCGCGGGCGAGGGTGTCCTCCTCGGTCGCGAACGGCGGGACGATCCACTCGATCTGCGTGACGGGATCGACGACTCGGCGTTCCACGGCTCCTCCTCCGCTCCTCGATGCGCGCACGACGGTAGCAGGGCCGTTCCGCGCCGCATCGGAGGGGGCCTGCCTACACTGGCGAGCGACTGCGTCGGCGAACGGGCGGGCGGGGCGAGGGGTGGGAGCGCATGAGGGTTCACGAGCGCGCGGTGCGGCACGGGCGGCTCCGGCGGCGGTCCGGGGTGCGGACAGTGGTGGTCGGGATCGCGGCGGTGGTCGGCGTCCTCGCTGTCAGCGCCACCTCGCTCGTGGCGATCGCGACGGTGAGCATCAGCCGGAACGTCGCCGACAACGCGGTCGACCTCGGCGTCGCTCCTCCCACCGCCGGGAACGTGCAGATGGGCGCGGTCGAGGGCGGCTTCGACGTCCTGGTGGTCGGCACCGACAACGACGCCACGCAGGGCGACTCCTTCGGCGTCCGCGACGACACGCTCAACGACGTCAACATCCTGCTCCACGTCTCGGCCGACCACCGCAGCGCGACGGTGATCAGCTTCCCGCGCGACCTGATCCTGGACCGTCCCGCGTGCACCGACCCCGAGACGGGCGTCGTCACCGAGGCGGCCGCCGGCGTCCCGCTCAACTCCGCGTTCCAGTACGGCGGGCTCGCCTGCGTCAACGACACCCTGCAGCAGTTCACCGGCCTGACGGTGCCCTACGCCGGCTGGGTGTCCTTCAACGGCGTCATCGAGATGAGCAACGCCGTCGGCGGGGTCCCGATCTGCCTCACCGGTCCGATCCTCGACACCGACTCGGGCCTGGACCTGCCCGCCGGCACCTCCACCGTCTCCGGGTCGATGGCCCTCTCGTTCCTCCGCAGCCGCCACGGCGTCGGCGACCAGAGCGACCTCAGCCGCATCTCGTCGCAGCAGCAGTACCTGGCCTCCCTGATGCGCACCGTCCGCTCGGCCGACACCCTCTCGAACATCCCCGCCCTCTACGGACTCGCGCAGGCGACTTCGTCGAACGTGCACCTGTCGACGTCGCTCACGAGCCCGGCGACGATGATCTCGCTCGCCCTCGCGCTGAAGGACGTCGACCTCTCGAAGATGGTGTTCGTGCAGTACCCGGCGCTCGACGACCCGGACTACCCGGGCAAGGTCGTGCCGAACGCCGAGGTCGGCGCCGAGCTCATGAGCCGCGTCCTCAACGACCAGCCGGTGACCCTCGCGTCCGACGCTCCGGCGGAGGAGGCGCCCGCGGCGGAGACGCCCGCGGAGGGCGGCGCGGCTCCGACGGATCCCGCTCCCGTCGCCGTCGACGCTCCGGGTCAGACCGCGGCGGAGGAGACCTGCGCGGTGCCGTCCGACTGACCCGACAGGTCTCGCGACGGCGAAGGCGCCCGGGCGGTGTGCCCGGGCGCCTTCGTCGTGCGCGGTGCGCGGCCGTCTACGCGCGGCGGCGGCGGAGCACCGTCAGGGCGAGACCGCCGAGGATGCCGAAGGCGGCCAGGGCGAGCGGCGCGGTCGTCGAGACGCCGGTCGAGGCGAGGACGGGGCGGTGGCCGCCCGTCTGCGCCGCGGGTCCGGAGCCGGCCGGGTGCACTGCGGGCCCGGCGCCGGCAGGGTGCGCCGTGACGGCGGCGACCGCGGCGGAGCAGTCGGCCTCTCCGGCGATCGGGTCCTCCTCCGTCAGCGTGTAGTCGTAGGAGGTGCTCGCCACGAGACCGCTCGACGTGCCGCGGGCGATGACGCAGTAGATCTCGCTCGCCGGGTCCTGCAGAGGGTACTCGCCGAGGGAGATCAGGCTCCAGCCGAGCCCGTCGACGCCGACCTCGAGGCTCGAGCCGCCGCCCGTGAGCGTCTGGCGCGCACCCGAGGTCGAGAAGACGCCGATCGAGACGGTCTCGTCCGCGCCGAAGCCGAGGAGAGCGCCACCGCTGGTGGGCTGTCCGTCCGCCGGGGCGGGCTCGGGCGAAGCCCCCTGGGGCCAGATCCGGATCGCGGTGCGCGAGGGGACCTGCTCCAGCGACGACGTCACGGAGCGTCCGCTGGTCTCTCCCGTGGCGGTGACGGAGAAGGTGCCCAGCTGGTCCGCCATGGTGTCGGCGTCGAGCAGGACGAAGGCCTCGCCCGAGAGCGGGGTCGGCGCGGGGGGCACGAGGGCGGAGGTGCTGCCGTCGGGCGCGGTGAGCGTGACGGACACGTCCTCGCCGCGGTCGAATCCGCGGAACGAGGCGACGACGCCGTGGATCCGGAACTCTCCGACCTGGATGTCCGCACCGGCCGGGAGCACCCCGCCGTCCTCCCGGTTCTGGAAGACGACGCTCGTGTCGGGCTGCGTCACGGTCAGCTCGACGGCATCGGAGGCGACACGGGCGCCCGAGGCGTCGAGTCCCTCCGCGACGACGGAGATCGTCTCGCCGGGGAGCGGGAGGTGGGGGTCCACCGCGACGCCGTCCGCGTCGGTGGGGAGCCAGTCCTGGAGGCGGAGCTCGCCGGAGGCGGTGATCACGCTGGTGGTGACGGCCTCCTCCGAGGCGCCGTCGCGGAGCACGACGACGGCGACGGTGCCGGGCTGGAAACCGGTCCCGGACACGTCCAGGCCGCCGGCCCAGCCCTCCGCCGAGGGGATCGCGGAGAACGCCGAGCCCGCTTCGTAGGTGGTGCGGTCGAGGGCGATCGCCAGGGGCGACTGCGCGCTCTCGACGGGCGCGGTGGTCGGAGCCGGAGTGGGCGCCGGAGTCGAGGCCGGCTGCGGCGTCGCCGTGGGCTCCGGAGTCGCGGTCGGCTCCGCGGTGGGAGCCGGCTCGGCCGGTGCGGGGCTCGAGGCGGCGTCAGGGACGACCTCGGTGGCCAGGGCGACGGACGGGAACGCGAGCGCCCCCAGCAGTGCCGCAGTGGTGATGATGGTGACGCCGTGGCGTCGTCGCGCAGAACGCACGATTCCTGCTTTCTCCGAGCCGCTGATCGCGGTCGGCTTCCCCATGAGCGGGGGACGATCGCCCCCTGTGGCCGAGTGTGTCCTATGCGGAACCTCAGCCGGTGCCGGATCCTGCAACGATCCGATCACGCCGCGCGGCGCGAGGTGACGGTTCGGTCACGGCCGGGCGCGGCGATTCTGACGGGCCGGTGGTCGTCGCTCTCCGGAGGCTCCTCAGGCCGGCGGCACGACCAGCAGGACCACGCCGATCGCGGCGCTCACCGCGGCGACCACGCACCAGCGCTCCGCCCGGGTTCCCGCGGGTCCGCGCGTCCGCGCCACGGCGCCGAGACCGATCGCGAGCACGGCGATGCCGATCTGCAGGGCCACCGTCGTCCGGATCAGCGCCCACGCCTCGAAGGCGCTCGCTCCGGTCGATCCGGTGGCGAGGAGCGGCACTCCGCCGACGCCCGCCGGGACGAGCAGCAGGCCGGATCCGATCGCCAGCGCCGCGATCAGGTGGGCGAGCACGTCGTCCAGCGCGGTCCGAGGCGGCGCGCCGACCGGCGCGAGGGCGGCGGTGCCGGGCCTGATCGCGACCGTGCGGAGGTGCATGGGGCGAGCGTAGGCCCGGACCGCACCCGAGCGGACCCCCTGCGGAGGCCCCTGTCCGGTGGGCATTCCGGGGGAGGATCGGCGCTGAGCGAGTAGTCGAGGGCCCCGCCCTCCGGTCGCTCGTCGACGCCGTCCGTGCGGCTCGCTTCACGCCCGTCAGTCGCTGCTCCCGGTCCAGGTCCCTTCGATCACCTGGATCAGGTCGTGCCGCTCATCGGGGCCCAGATCCGGTTCGAACTCGACGACGAGCCGGTCCGACCGGTAGACGTCCCTCGTGTTGTACACCGTCGCCTGCCGCGCGAGATCGAGGGAGTGGTAGCGGTGGATCGACGCCCCGGGCCCGTCGACGCCCTCCACGCACCCACGACGATCTCCGCAGGCCTCCCTGCTCGGAGCGGCAGCGCGCTCGAGTCCGTCCAGCTCCGCGCGGGTGACGTCCCGGATCGTGATCCTCGATCTCGAGTCGTCGAGGAGGAGCCCCGCTCCGAAGACGGCGGCTCCGCCGACGACGGCCCCGACGACGAGACCCGCCGCCCCGAAGACGACGGCGGTCCGGCCGACCGTTCCCGTGGCTCTGCTCGTCGCTGTCATGGAGGTCCTCTCTTCGGCCGGCTGCTCGGGCGGACGGCGGAGTGCCACCGCATCCGGAGAACCTCCCAGCGCTCATCGGCGGAGTCAAGAGCGCACACCTCGATGGCAGGAGATGTGGCGCGATCGTCGACGCAGAGGGTGCAGCAGCAGGCTCCGCATCCGCCCGGCGCCTCCGCCTCAGGCGCCGTCTCCGGCAGGATCAGGGGATGCGCCTGCAGACCCTCACCACCGGATCCGGACCACGACACGTCGGGCTGGTGCACGGTCTCGGCGCGTCGGCGACGACCTGGGGGCCGTTCGTCGAGCGGCTCGTCGCGACCGGCCGCTACACGGTCACGGCCGTCGATCTGCGTGGGCACGGCGCGAGCCCGCGGGCGGAGTCGTACCGGATCGACGACATGGCCGCTGATCTGGTCGAGTCGCTGCCGGCGGGGCTCGACAGCGTGGTCGGCCACTCGCTCGGCGGCGCGGTGCTGCAGCGCGCCGTCGCCGCACTCGCGCCCGGCCGGGCCGTCTACCTCGATCCCGGGTTCGCCCTGTCGCTGCCGACGAGCGGCCTCGCCGGACGGCTGTTCTGGGCGGTGCCGCTCCTGTCGCTCGGCCTCGCTCAGCTCGGACAGGCGCGGGCGGGCGCCGCGGTCCGCGCCGCCTACAGCCCCGAGACCCGCGCGCTCCTCGACGACGCGAAGAAGCGGTTCGACGCGCGGATGGCCGTCGGCGTGTTCCGGGACGTCGCCTTCCACCCGGTCCCGGTCGAGGCGCCGACGGTCCCGTCGACGGTCGTGCTCTCCGACCAGTCGCCGGCGGTGCTGCCGGACGCCCTGGCCGCGCGGCTCGAGCAGCGGGGCTGGCAGGTGCGCCGGCTCCCGGGCGTGCACCACGACATGCAGCTCGAGGACCCGGACAGGACGTTCGCCGCGATCGCGGACGTGCTCTAGCCGCCCCCTCCGCGGGTCGGGCGCCGGTGAACGGGGATTCCGGGTGCATCCGTACCTCGCGGATCAAGACGTCGGGCGATCCCGGAGGCCCGCCCGCTGTCCTCCTGCGCCCGCGGTCAGCGGACGGTCGTCGCGGCGTTGTCGGCGTTGCTGCGCATCGACGGGTCCGGTGTCCTGACCGAGAACGCGGCGGCGAAGGCGGTCGCGGTGCCGGTGCGCGTGGCCGTGACGGTGATCCTCTCGGTGACGGTCTGCCCGTTCGCGAGACTCGAGCGCGGGAAGATCACGATGCTCCCGATGCGGCTGTACGAGCCCGTGGCGGACTCGAACTGCACGGTCGGGGGGAGGATCACCTTCGAGTAGACGGACGTCGACGCGGAGGGTCCGGCGTTCTTCGTGATGAGCGTGTACGTGAACGTCCTCCCCTTCACCGCGGTGGTCGGAGCGGAGACGTCGACGCGCAGGTCGGCCCTCGTGGTCGCCTTCTGCGGAGAGACGGTCAGCGTGCTCGCCGCCTCGACGGTGCCCGCCGGGTTCACCGCGCGGAGGGTGAAGCCGTACGTCCCCGCGGTGGTCGGAGTACCGGTGAGGCGCCCCGAGCCGTCGAGGGCGAGCCCAGGAGGCAGAGTGCCCGACGCGACGGTGACGACCGGCGCCGGGGATCCGGTCGCCGTGTACGTGAAGTCGTAGGCGGAGCCGACCACGCCGGCCGCGGCCGTCCCCGAGAGGGTCGGAGCGGTCGCCGCCGGTCCGACGGTGAGGGTGTGGGGCGTGCCGGTGGTGGTGCCGAAGGTGGTGCGGGCGGACACGGTGAAGGAGGACGCTCCCTCGACGGTCGGGGTGCCGGAGAGGACGCCCGCGGAGGTGAGGGTCAGGCCGGCCGGGAGGGACCCGGAGGCGAGCTCGAACGTCGACGCGCCGCCGGTGGCGAAGGTGTAGGAGAAGGGCGTTCCGAGAGGCGCCGTCGCCGGAGGGGCGTCGGCCGTGAAGACGGGCCGAGCGCCGAGGGCGAGGCTGTGGAAGCTGCCGCCGGACACGGCGGTGGCGCCGGTGAGTCCCGCCGGCACGGAGGCCTCTCCGAAGCCGTCGTAGCCCCAGGCGGTGACGGTGCCGTCGCGGCGCACAGCGAGGCTGTGGTACCCGCCGGCGGCGACGGCGGTGACGTCCGCGAGGCCGTCGGGGACATCGGACTGGCCGTCGCTGTCGCTGCCCCAGGCGACGACGGTCCCGTCCGAGCGCAGCGCGAGGCTGTGAGAGGCTCCGGCGGAGACGGCGGTGACGCCGGTGAGTCCCGGGGGCACGTCGGTCTGCCCGAAGGCGTCGTCTCCCCAGGCGGTGACGGTGCCGTCGCGGTGCAGCGCGAGGTCGTGGAATCGGCCGGCGGCGATGGCGACGACTCCGCTGAGCCCGTCCGGCACGGTCGCCTGGCCGTAGAAGTCGTATCCCCAGGCGGTGACGGTCCCGTCGCCGTGCAGGGCGAGGTTGTGGTAGCCGCCGGCAGCGATGGCGGTGACGTCGGCGAGCCCGTCCGGCACTGTGGCCTGCCCGTCGCCGTCGTCGCCCCAGGCGGTGACGGTCCCGTCTCTCCGCAGGGCGAGGCTGTGGTTCACGCCGGCGTCGACGGCGACGACGTCGTCCAGACCGGTCGGCACGGTGGCCTGCCCGCTGCTGTCCTCGCCCCAGGCGGCGACGGTGCCGTCGCTGCGCAGGGCGAGGCTGTGGGAGCCGCCCGCGGCGATCGCCGTCGCGTCGGTGAGCCCAGCCGGCGCAGTGACCTCCCCGCTGGAGTCGTCACCCCAGCCGACGACACCGGTCGCAGCGGGAGCCGCGGCGACCGCGGACAGGGGAGCCGTGGTCCCGAGGAGGAGCGCGACGGTCGCCGTCAGCGCGAGCAGGCCGAGCGCCGGCCGAGGCCTCGTCCTCCGCTCAGGGGTCGAGCGGGCCGTACCGGCGTCCGGGTCGGTCGGGCGGGAGGCGGAGGGAGAGCGCATGCTGGAGCCTTCGATCGGGTCGACCGTGGGCGGCCGTCTCCGAACAGTGGCACCCGGTCCCACCGCCGACAACAGCCTCTAGCGGACATGTCCGCAACAGGGCAGGGGCCGGTGCGCGGAGGACGCGTCGCCTCGTCTCGTCCCCCGCGGAGCATCCCCCACCGGTGCCCGGGGGCGGTCCCGCCGGATCGCGCGCAGGCGTCTCGCGCGGACCGATCGCGGCGAGACGTTCTCCTCCCGGCCACCCGTGCCGGACGGCCCGGCCCCTACCGTGGCCGCATGACAGCAGCGGAGTCAGGACGTCCCGGAGCCCGAGAGCGGAGCTCGAGCCGGATCCTCGTGGCCGGCGCCCTGCTGCTCGCCTCGGCCGGGCTGCAGCAGCTCGCAGCCGTCCAGCGCTGGGCCGTCGCCGGGCCGATCCTGGGCGAGCAGGCGATCGAGGACCACCGGTACGACTACTCGTGGCCCGCCGATCCGTGGGAGAACGTCGGATCGGCAGCGCAGCTGCTCGGGATCGGGCACCTCCTCGTCGCTCTCGCCGTCCTCGCCGCGGTCGGTCCGGGACGGCGGCGCCCGGTCGCGGTGATGCGGACCGTGGTCGCCGCGGCGTTCGGCTGCCTCGGCCTGCACGCGGTCCTGTCAGGGATCCTCGGCGCACCGACGATCCTGCAGGCGATGCTCCCGGCGGTCGTGCTGGGCCTGGTCGCGCCCACCGCTCTTCTCGCGCTCGCGGTCCTCGTGGCGAGGACGTCGCCCCTCCGCGCAGCGTCGTTCGTCCTCCTGATCGGATCGACGCTGCCCGGCTACCTCGTCGCGACGTTCGCGATCGCTCCCGCGCTCGTCGGCTCCCAGTCGTACGACACCACGCCCTGGACGGAGTCGGTCGTCGCCGCCTCGGTGGCGCTCGCCGGGGCGCCGCTCCTGCTCGAAGCGCTGATCCGCTCGATCGTGCATCGCGCGGGGGCCGTGCCGCGTCGCGAGTCGCCGGGAGCCGACGCGTCCTGATCGAACGGCGGGCTCACCCGGCCCGCTCGGTCGTGCCGACACCCCCCCGACGCGAGGAAGGGCCGCCCCGAGGGACGGCCCTTCCTGCGACTCCGTCGGCCCTCGCTCCTCCAGAGGAGCCGGGCCGACGAGTGCTCAGTGCTGGCGGATCTTATCGATCAGCTTCCCGCCGAGGTCCTTGACCTTGTCGGTGATGGGGGTGCTCGACTTCGGCCGCTCGGTGACGGTGAACGGCAGGGTGATCGCCTTGCCGGTCTGGTCGCCGGTCACCGTGACGCTGTAGTCGCCGGGCGTGGTGGGCGCCTTCGCCGTGACGGTGAGGCCGCCACCGGCGAGGTCGCGGGTCGCGGTGCGGTCCGTGAACAGGGGCGCGGAGCCGATCAGCTGCGTGTCCCCGTTGAAGCCCTTCGCGGTGAGGGTGACGTCGGCTCCGGGGGCGAACGACGAGCCGGAGAGCTCGGCGGTGGCTCCGAAGCTCATCGAGCGGATGTCGCGGTCCACTCCGAGCGCGTTCGTGATGGTGAAGAACGTGTCGGTCTGGTCGGTGAGCCCGGCGACGTTCGCCGCGCCCGGCCCGTAGGCGGCGATGCGCAGCTGCGTTCCGGTGTGCTGCTGCGATCCGCCCTCGGCGGCCGTGCCGTACGACACCTTCATGGTGCTGCCGTCGGCGGTCTTCAGCGCGGTGCTGAGCGAGGTCGGCGGGGTCGAGTCGACGATCTGGCTGGAGTGGGCGTGGTCGGCGGTGACGATGACGAGGGTGTTCCCGTCCGCCTCGGCGAACGCGAGCGCGGCCTGGACGGCCTCGTCGAGGTCGACGGTCTCGCCGATCTGGCCGCACGCGTTCGCGGCGTGGTCCTGCTTGTCGATGCTCGCGCCCTCGACCTGGAGGAAGAAGCCCTTGTCGCCCGTGTCGAGGAGGTCGATCGCCTTCTCGGTCATGGAGCGGAGCGTCGGCTGCTCGGCCGGACGGTCGGGGTTCGCGACGCAGGTCTGCGGGGCGGCGTCCGCTCCGCCGACCGTCGCCGGGGTGGGCGCGTAGCGGACGGGCAGGTTGCCGGAGTTGAACAGTCCGAGCACGGGCGCGTCCTGGTCGGCGACGGTCAGCGCGTCGAGCTGCGCGGCGGTGGCGGCAGTCGTGGCGTCCCCGAGCACCTGGAAGCCGCGCTCCGCGGCCTGCTGGAACAGCGGCTCGCCGCTCCAGTCGCCGGCGCGGGCGACCTGCGCGAAGCTGGCCGAGCCTCCGCCGAGGGTCAGGTCGGCGCGGGTGTCGAGGATCTGCTCGCTGATCGAGCCGAGTCCGCCGTTCTCCAGCGCGTCGTCGCCGCAGCTCGCGCTGTCGGGTCCGTAGCAGCTGCGGGCGTCGACGTGGGCGGCCTGCACGGCCGGGGTGGCGTCCTGGATCTCGGCGGTGGTGACGTTGCCGGTCTTCAGGCCGTTCGCCTTCGCGATCTCGAGGAGGGTGTCCTTGCGCTGCTGGTCGATGTCGACCGAGATGGCATTGTCGTAGGTCTTGGTGCCGGTGGCCCAGGCGCTGCCGGTGGCGGCGGAGTCGGGCACGTAGTCCGGGGCGCCCTTGACGGCGCCCGTCGCCGGGTCGTCCGCACGGTAGAGCGAGTAGGTCGTGTACTGGCCGGTGATCGGCAGGGCGTCGATCCCGGGGAAGCGGCCGGCCGCTCCGTACTGGTAGTTGCGGGCGACGGTGATCTCCGAATCGCCCATGCCGTCCCCGATGAGGAGGATGACGTTCTTCGCGTCCTGCTCCTTCACCGCTGCGCGCAGCGAGTCGGAGAGGTCGGCGTCGACCGGGGAGATGCGGGCGGCTCCGCCGGTGGCGGAGAGGTCGGCGGCACCGACAGCAGTGGCGGCGCCGGGTGCGGCCAGGGCGGCGGCGCAGACCAGAGCAGCGGCCGAGAGGGCCAGAGCGGAGCGTCCGCGATTCGCGGAGCGGAACAGTCGTGTCACGTCGTGGACTCCTTGAGAGGTGAGACCCCGGAAAGGGGCACGCTCATCTCACTCCTCATCGCCGCGTCGGTGGGTGAACGGTGATGCATAGCTGAGTGAACTTTCCGACGAGGGCTCTCGGCCCCGGCGGCCCGCCGGAGCGTCCTGCCGACCGGCGCTCACCGGGAGCGTCGGTCGGCAGGGGCGCGGTCGCCGGGAGCCTTTCGGGTCAGCGCTGGACGAGCGGGACGGCGATGTCCGTGACGTCCGCGCCGATGGCGCCGAGCGGAGTCGCCGTTCCGTTCAGCAGTCCGATCTCGTAGAGCGACCCGTTGACGGCGGCGAGGCCGACCGAGCCGATGGAGCTGCCGTTGCGGAGGACGGAGTAGATGTCGAAGCCGGTCGCACCCGCTGCGTCGAGGCCGAGCTTCCCGGTCGGCGCCAGGGTGCCGGCGTTGGCCGGGGACTGGATCGCGATCTGGTCGAGGGCCGTGTCGAGGACGAACAGGGTGGTCGCGCTGTTCGCGTCGAGGTCGTTGTTCGTGTACGCGGCCCCGGCGACACCGGTGGCCACGGCGGGCGCGGCGTAGCTGAGCGTGCCGTCGGCGACCGTCGCGGCGCCCGCGGTGGCGAACGGCTGACGGAGGTTCTGGCCCGTGTCGCTGACCACGCGGAGCGCGTTGGCGGCGGGGTTGAAGTCGACGCCGAAGGAGGTGCCGCTCAGCGCCACGGTGAGACGGGTCACCTGGGTGGCCGCGCCGGTGGACGGGTTGATGGAGTAGACGCCGGCGCTCGCCGCGTTGTCGCCGACGCCGTAGAGGGCGCCGTCCTGGACGCGGTAGTCGATGCCGATGAGCGCGGTGTCGCCGCCGGTCAGGCCGCTGACGGCGACGCGGTTCGTGACCTTGCCGGGCTTGGTCGGGTTGAACTGCACGAGCTTCGTGCCGCCGTCGGAGAGTCCGACGACCCGCAGCTTCGCCGCCACGGAGCGGACCGCGTTGATCAGGTTCCTGTCCGACGCGCTGCTGGAGTCGCTGGTCGCCGCGGCCGGAGCGACGCTGCTCGCACCGGCGAGCACGGGTGCCACCGCCATCACGCCCGCGACGGCGACAGCTGCGATACCGACTCTGATGTTCCTGGTCATCGTGCACTCCTCGAGACTTGCGGTCGCCGGAGATCGGCGGCTCGGAGGGGGATACCGTCCGGAGCGCGGGAGCGTTCATCCGATCCGGAGATCCGTGCCCCGTCACTCCAGAGAGCCGTCGGCGAACCGTCGGAGCGCGGCGGCGTAGCGGTCCGGGTCCCGGTGGTCGCTGTCGGTCAGGATCAGCACCGAGCCGGAGACGGCGCGCGTGTACTCGCCGCGGCAGGGGAGGGTGACCACCGTCCTCAGTCCGGCCTTCCAGGCGGGGACGAGGGAGCCGAGGCAGCGCCGCTCGGGGGCGGCGTCCAGCGGGACGTCCCGCGCGTCCATCCGGGTGGACCGCAGCTCGTCGTGCCAGGCGCGGAAAGGCGCTCCGAGGGAGTCGTCGCCGAAGCGCTCCCGCCAGCCGGGGCCGCTCGCGAGGTCGAGGAGGCGTGCGCGCTCGGGCGATCCGTCGGCGGTGCTGGAGAGCCGTCGGAGGAGCGGGCCGGTCTCGACCGCCAGATGCTCGACGCGGTCCTGCCACAGCTGAGGCCAGGCGCGCTGCTCGTCGGCGCCGGGCTCCGCCGACCCGACCCGTTCCGGGGACCGCTCGAGCGGCGGCGGCCCGTCGCCCGCCGGAGTGAAGCCCCACGCTTCGCGGATCCAGAGGAGCTCGAGCAGCGCCGCGGGGTTGTCCTCGACCGTGATGACCATCTCCGACGGCCAGGGGTCGCCGGGAAGAGGACGGGATGCGCGCATGAGAGGAGCTCCTTCCGAGGGGATGAGGTCGGATCGTGCCGGAGAAGGCTCCAGGGAGGCTGGGCTCGCGTCGGCCGACGCGCCACTCCTCCGGGCGCCCAGCGGCGTCCCCGGTGATCGTCCCCGCGAGCGGTCGAGGACGGCGCCGAGCGCCTCCCGAATGTCGGTGCCCCCGACCTACACTCGGACGCGTTCGAACACACGTTCGATGCGATGAGGAGGGAGCCGACCATGGGCGTGACCGTCGTGGAGCGCATCGCGACCCCGGCCTCGGACGCCGTCGCCGTCATGTTCCTCGTCACCAGCGAGGCGGTGGCGGCCGGATTCCCGTCGCCGGCGCAGGACTACTTCGACGGGTCCCTCGACCTCAACGACCACCTGATCCGCGACAGGACGTCGACGTTCATCGTCCGCGTCTCGGGCGAGAGCATGGTCGGCGCGGGCATCAGCGACGGCGACGAACTCGTGGTCGACCGGTCGATCACGCCGACGCACGGGAGCGTCGTCATCGCGATCCTCGACGGCGAGCTGACCGTCAAGCGCCTCGAGCTGCACCCCGGGGGAGTGGTGCTGCGGGCCGAGAACCCGGAGTACCCGCCGATCCACGTCGCCGAGCTGAGCGACCTCCAGGTGTGGGGCGTCGTCACCGTCTGCCTCCACCGGCTGCACCGTGCGCTCTGAGCGGCGCATCGCCCTGGTCGACGTGAACTCGTTCTACGTCTCCTGCGAGCGGCTGTTCGATCCGAGGCTCGCGGGCCGGCCGGTCGTCGTCCTCTCGAACAACGACGGCTGCGTGGTCGCCCGCTCCGACGAGGTGAAGAGGCTCGGGATCGAGAACGGCACGCCCTGGTTCCAGATCGAGCCGCTCATCCGCTCCGGTCGCCTCCCGGAGGTGATCGCCCGATCGAGCAACTACGAGCTGTACGGCGAGCTGTCCGCGCGCGTGATGGAGCTGCTGGGCCGCTACTCCGCCTGGCAGGAGGTGTACTCGATCGACGAGTCCTTCCTCGGCGTCGACGGCGACGTGGCGGAGCGGGCGAAGGTCGGCCGGGCGATGCGGGCGGCCGTCGCGAAGAACGTCGGGCTGCCCGTCTGCGTCGGCTTCGGACCGAGCAAGACTCTCGCGAAGTTCGTCAACAAGGGCGGAGCGAAGAAGCACCCGCGCCTGGGGGGCGTCTGCGACACCGACTGGTGCACGCCCGAGCAGCTCGACGCGCTCATGGCCTCGCAGCACGTCACCGAGCTGTGGGGAGTCGCCGGCCGCACAGGGAAGCGCCTCGCGGAGCTGTCCATCCACACTGTCCGCGACCTCCGCGACGCGGACCCCGCGCTGATCCGCAAGAAGTTCTCGGTCGTCCTGCGGCGCTCCGTCTACGAGCTGCGCGGCGTCGACTGCATCCCCCTCGAGGCCGCTCGCACCGTCCGTGACCAGCTGATCTTCTCCCGGTCGTTCGCCACTCCCGTGACGACGATCGCGGACATGGAGCAGGTGCTCTCCGTCTACGCGCAGCGCGCCGCCCACCGCCTCCGCGCTCAGGAGTCGGTCACCAGGACGATGAGCGTGTTCGCGTCGACGTCGCCGTTCGCGGACGCGCCGTACGAGTCCGCCGGCGGCCTGGCCGGCTTCCCCGTTCCCACGGACGACCCGGTGGCGATGGTGAGGGCCGCGATCGGCACCCTGCGCCCGCGGCTGCGGGAGGGCGCGCGCTACGTGCGGGCCGGCGTCATCCTCACGAACCTGTCGCCTCGGAACTCCCACGCGCTGCTCGAGATCTTCGACACCGCCTTCGACACGAAGGGCCTCGGCGCCACCATCGACGCCGTGACGAAGCGCCACGGCCGGTCCGCGGTCGGCCTCGGGCTGGCAGGCATCCGCACGGGGCCGGTGTGGACGATGAAGCGCGACGCCCTCTCGCTCCGGGCGACGACGCACTGGGGCGAGCTGGCGACGGCCCACGCGCGGTGAGCCCGCCGGCGGGGAGATCGGGTCATCCGACGCGTAGGCGCCCGGGGCGCTCTCGGGCAGGCTCGTCGCCATCGACGAGTGTCGGTGCGGGGACGGCGGGAGGACCCATGGCCGAGAGCTGGCAGGACGCGTCGGTGCGGGGCGTCGCGATGATCGAGAACGAGCTGGTCGTGCGCGACTTCCTCGAGGTGTGGAGCGCTCGCGACAGCCGCCAGCTCATCCCGTTCCTGCATCCGGAGGTCGTCTACAGCGCGTCGAGCTCGCAGGAGATCGCGGGGCGGGCGCGGGTCCTCGAGATGTGCGACGAGGTCCACCGGGCGTTCACCGAGATCCGGATCGCCCTCGTCACGATCGCCGTGGCCGGCAGCGTCGTCCTCACCGAGCACGCCCTGCACCTCCGCTCGGACACGGGGGAGGGCCACTGGCTCCGCTGCTTCGGGAGCTACGAGCTCCGCGGAGAGCAGATCGTCACCTGGCGGCAGCTCCATGGCTGAGGGCCTCGCGTGACGGCGGTGACCGGGCCCGCGCGACTGCGGCTCGCCCTGGTGCTGCTGGCCATCGCCTCGGGCGCGACCGACGCGTTCGCGTTCCTCCTGCTCGGCGGCATCTTCACCGCGAACATGACGGGCAACCTGGTGCTGCTGGGGCTGTACCCCCGCTCCGCCTGGCTGACGACCGCGGCCGGAGCGGTCACGGCGATCGTCTTCTTCGCCGGAGCGGTCTACGCCGGGTTCCGCACGACCCGGGCGCGCACGCCGTCGACCGGCGACGGGAGACGTCCGCTCCGCGCGATCGCGCTCGTGGGGGTCGTCCTGCAGCTCGCCGTCGCGGTCGCCTGGCCGACGGTGCAGGGCGGCGCGTCGCTGCTCGTGGACTGCGCGTTCATCGCGACCAGCGCGGCTGCGCTGGGGCTGCAGACCGTGCTCGCGAAGCGGATCTCCGGCGCCGCCGGCCTGACGACGACGTTCGTCACGGGCACGCTCACGAGCCTGATGCAGGAGCTCGCCGAGCGCTCGTCCGGGTCGAGGACCCTCCAGGCGCTCATCGTCGCGAGCCTCGCGGGCGGGGCGGTCGTCGGAGCGGCGACCGTGACGCTCGCCCCGGCCTGGGCTCCGACGCCGGCCCTCGTGCTCTCGGCGCTCGCCGTCGTGCTGCTCTTCGCGCACCGCGCGCGAGCCGTGCCCGCGGGAGCGGAGCCCTGGGCCCCGCGTCCCGCGTGACCGGGATCAGGCGTCGAGCGCCCACTTCGGCCGGACCCAGTGGCAGGTGTAGCCGCCGGGGTGCTTGCGCAGGTAGTCCTGGTGCTCCTCCTCGGCGTCCCAGAACTCGCCGGCGGGCTCGACCTCGGTGACGACCGGTCCGGGCCAGCGGCCCGACGCGTCGATCTCGGTGATCGTCTGACGCGCGACCCTCTCCTGCTCAGGCGAGAGGAAGAGGATCACGGAGCGGTAGGCCGTGCCGATGTCGTTGCCCTGACGGTTCTTCGTCGTCGGGTCGTGCACCTGGAAGAAGAACTCGAGCAGGTCGCGGTAGGAGAGCTGCTCGGGATCGAACTCGATCTCGACCGCCTCCGCGTGGTCGCCGTGGTGGCGGTAGGTCGCGTTCGGCGTGCTGCCGCCGGCGTACCCGGCGCGGGTGCTGAAGACGCCCGGCATGTCGCGGATGAGCTCCTGGAGCCCCCAGAAGCATCCGCCCGCGAGGATCGCGCGCTCCTCGGCCATCAGACGCCTGCCTTCGTGTCGTGCGCGGACTCGCGCGGAGAGATCATCATGCGGGCAAGTCCATCACGACCGGGGACGTCGCGGCGAGCGTCGGACGACTCTCGGAGCAGACCGTCGGCGGGGGAGCCGAGCGTGTCCCGCCCGAGCGCTCCGTCACTGCGATCGGTACGCCGCCGGAGATGCACCGGTGGGAACGAGTCATCTGACCGGGTCGCTCCGGGTGCCCCCGTTCCTACGCTCGTCGGTACAACCGAGGAGAGAGCGGAGCCGACCATGGAGCAGCCGAACGTCGAGACGCGCAGTGCACGGCGGGTGATCGAGACCCTGACCGCCAACGGCGTGAAGTACGTCTTCGGGATCCCGGGAGCGAAGATCGACGCGGTCTTCGACGTCCTCGCCGACGAGGGGCCGGAGCTGATCGTCTGCCGGCACGAGCAGAACGCCGCCTTCATGGCCGCCGCGGTGGGACGGCTCACGGGCAGCCCGGGTGTCGTCCTCGTGACCTCCGGCCCCGGCACGACCAACCTCGCCACCGGCCTGCTCACGGCCAACACGGAGCAGGACCCGGTCGTCGCGCTCGCCGGGGCCGTGCAGCTCTCCGACCGCCTCAAGCGCACGCACCAGTCGATGGACGCGGCCGCCTTCCTCACCACCGTGACGAAGTACACGGTCGAGTCGACGGATCCGGACGACGTCTCGGAGGCGGTCAGCAACGCCTTCCGCGCCGCTGTCACCGAGCCCCGAGGCGCCGCGGCGGTCGTCCTGTCGGCCAGCGTGATGGCCGCGCCGACCTCGCAGGTCATCACCCGGGCGGCCACGGGGCCGACGAGCGGTCCGGCGCGCGCCGAGGACCTCACGCACGCCGCCGACCTGATCAACACCGCGGAGCGGCCCGTCCTCCTCGTGGGCCTCCGCGCGTCGGAGCCGGAGACCGTCGCGGCCCTGCGGGCCCTGATCAGCGAGACGGAGCTGCCGGTGATCGAGACGTTCCAGGCGGCCGGCCTCGTCTCCCGCGAGCTCGAGGACCACTACCTGGGCCGCGTCGGCCTCTTCAAGAACCAGCCCGCCGACCTCGCCCTCGCCGAGTCCGATCTCGTCGTCGCGGTCGGCTACGACGCCGTCGAGTACGACCCGGTGATCTGGAACAGCGACGTCGACCGCCGGATCGTCCACATCGACTCCGTCGACGCCCCGCTGGACAACCACTACCTGCCGGCGCTGGAGCTGAAGGGCGACCTCGCGCAGACCGTCGCGGCCCTCACGCCCCTCGTCTCCGGCCTGCAGCTCGACGAGGAAGCGGCCGACCGGGTCGCCCGGCACCGGAGCGAGCTGGAGCGGATCGACGACGCGGCGCGGACGGCCGAGGCGGCTTCCGGGACCGTCGATCCCGCCCGCCTCGTGCTCCTGATGCGCGACCTGCTCTCGGACGACGCCACCGTGGCGTGCGACATCGGCTCGAACTACATCTTCATGGCCCGGCACTTCCGCGTGTACGAGCCCAAGCACCTGCTCTTCTCGAACGGGCAGCAGACCCTCGGCGTCTCCTTCCCGTGGGGCATGGCGGCGAGCCTCCTGCGCCCCGGGACCCCGGTGGTCTCCGTCTCGGGTGACGGAGGGTTCCTGTTCTCCGCGACGGAGATCGAGACGGCGACGCGGCTCGGCCTCTCGTTCACGCACGTGATCATGCGGGACGACACCTACGACATGGTCGGCTTCCAGCAGCTGCTGAAGTACGGCCGCAAGTCCGGGGTCCAGCTCGGCGCCTACGACATCGAGAAGTTCGCGGCGGCGTTCGGCGCCACGGGCAGGCGGGTGAGCGGCCTCGCCGAGTTCGAGGAGGCCTTCCGCGCCTCCCTCGCCGAGCCGGGCGTCTCGATCATCGACGTCGCGGTGGACTACAGCCGCAACGTCGACATCGCCGCCCACCTGGTCGAGGACGCCTTCGAATGAGCACGCACACGGTCGACTCGACCGACGACTACGCGATCTACCAGAGCTCGACCATGGCCGCGCTGCTGGCCGGGGTCTACGACGGGGACCTGACGATCGGCGAGCTGCTCACCCACGGCGACCTCGGGCTGGGCACCTTCAACCACCTGGACGGCGAGATGGTGATCGTCGACGGCGTCTGCTACCACCTGCGCAGCGACGGCTCCGTCCAGGTCGCGGACGGCGACGACCGGACGCCCTTCGCCGCCGTGCTGCCCTTCCACGCGACCACGACGTTCACGGTGGAGGAGCCGACCGGTCTCGCCGGCCTCACCCGGCTGATCGACGACGCGGTCGACGGCGGGAACATCCCCGTCGCCCTGCGGATCGACGGCCGGTTCACCGAGGTCCGCACCCGGACCGTGGGCGCGCAGACCGAGCCGTACCCGCCCCTGATCGAGGCGACCGCCCACCAGAGCGTCACCGGCATCGCCGACACCCGCGGCACGATCGCGGGCTTCCGCACTCCGCAGTTCGAGCAGGCCGTGTCGGTCCCCGGGTACCACCTGCACTACGTCGACGACGCCCGCGAGAAGGGCGGGCACGTCCTCGACGTGACCGTGGCCGAGGTGACGGTCTCGCTCACGACCGTCGCCGGACTGCACCTCGCGCTCCCGGAGACGGACCAGTTCCGCCGGGCGGACCTGGCGATGAAGGACATCGCGGCGCAGGAGGCGCGAGCGGAGGGGTGAGGCGGACGGGACGTGCGGGGAGACGGGCCGGCCGCGACCCGTCTCCCCGGAGGCCGGTCAGGGCGCGAGCTCCTCGCGGACGATCGCTGCTCCCGCGCTCAGCGCGCTGAGCTTCCCCCAGGCGAGGTCGCGGGGCAGCGGTGCCATGCCGCAGTTCGTGCTCGGGAGGAGCAGGTCCGCGTCGACGAACCGGAGGGCGCGGCGCAGGGTGTCGGCGACCTCCTCGGGCGTCTCGACGGTCCCGCTCGCCACGTCGATCGCTCCGAGCATGACCTTCTTGCCGCGGACGAGCTCGATCAGCTCCATCGGCACGTGGGAGTGGTGGCTCTCCAGCGAGACGATGTCGAGCGAGGACTGCTGGAGGAGCGGCAACGACTCCTCGTACTGCCGCCACTCCGACCCGAGGGTCGCCTTCCAGTCGGTGTTCGCCTTGATCCCGTAGCCGTAGCAGATGTGCACCGCGGTCTCGATGCGGAGTCCCTCCGCCGCCCTCTCCAGCGCGGCCACACCCCAGTCGTGCACCTCGTCGAAGAAGACGGTGAAGGCGGGCTCGTCGAACTGGACGATGTCGACTCCGGCGTCCTGGAGGGCTCGCGCCTCCTCGTTGAGGATGGTCGCGAACTCCCACGCCAGCTTCTCGCGGCTCCCGTAGTGCCGGTCGGAGAGAGTGTCGATCATCGTCATCGGGCCGGGCAGCGCCCACTTGATGGGCTGATCGGTCTGCTCGCGCAGGAACCGGGCGTCGTCGGCGAACACGGGCCTCTCGAGCCCCACGGCGCCGACGACGGTCGGCACGCTCGCGTCGTACCGGTCGCGGATGCGCACCGTCTCGCGCCGCTCGAAGTCGACGCCCGTGAGGTGCTCGATGAACGTCGTGACGAAGTGCTGCCGGGTCTGCTCCCCGTCACTGACGATGTCCAGGCCCCGGTGGTGCTGCTCGTGGACAGCGGCGCGCAGGGCGTCCTGCTTGCCCTCGGCCAGGGCGTCGCCGGTCAGCCGCCACGGGGACCACAGGGTCTCCGGCTGCGCGAGCCACGACGGCTTCGGCAGGCTGCCGGCGATCGAGGTGGGCAGGAGCGGGAGGGCCGCCGAGGCTCCGCGCGCGCTCATCGGACCGCTCCCGCGTACCCGGCGGCCCACTGCCGCAGCCGCTCCCCGTGCGGCTTCATGAGGTGCTCCTCCGCGAACCGCCCCTGCTCGACCGCGAGCCGGCCGCGCTCCTCGCGGTCGTAGGAGACCGCGGGCCGCACGTAGTCCTGCTGCTCCAGGTCCGGCCGGTAGACGTCGGCGGCGGCCGAGCGCGCGCCGTAGATCTCGGGCCGGTAGATCCTCTGGAACGTCTCCATCGTGCTGATGGTGGCGATGAGCTGGAGGTCCGAGTAGTCCTCCAGCAGGTCGCCGCCGCAGTAGAACGCGAGCGGCGCCGTGCTGCCGGGCGGCATGAAGAAGCGGACGCCGAGGCCCATCTCCGCGAAGTACCGGTCGGTCAGCGAGAGCTCGTCCTGCCGGTACTCGACGCCGAGGATCGGATGGAGGGTCCCGGTGCGCCGGTACGTCCTGCTCGTCGAGACGCTGATGCAGATGACGGGCGGCGTCGACGAGAGCTCCGCGTACTGCGCGGAGTCCCGGAAGTGCTGGAAGAGCGCGCCGTGCAGGACGCCGAAGTCGTCGGGGACGGTGAAGCCGGCCTGCGCGGCGTTGACCGCCGGCAGCCGCACGCTGAAGTCGTGGTCGCGGAGGTAGGAGGAGAAGTTGTTCCCCAGTGTCCCCGGCTGACATCGGCCGGTGCGGCGGTCGAGGATCCGGGTGCGCAGGACCTCCAGCAGGGGGAACTCCCGGTCCTCGCCGTCCGCGGTGAGCCGCAGCCCGACGGAGACGATGTCGAGCCCGACCGTGTAGCGGCCGCGGCTCGGATCGTCGCCCGGCACGAGATCGTTCAACCGGTCGTCGATCATCCGCAGCGCGGTCCGGAGGTTCTCCCGGCGGCGCTCGCCGCGGGCCAGATTCGCGAAGTTGGTGGTGATCCGGGAGCTCTGGGCCGGCGAGTAGTCCTCGTCGAAGGGGGTGAGGGTGATGCTGAAGGCGGGTTCGTTCGTCATGATCGGCCGATCGGTAGGAGGGACTGGGGCGGGGGCACGATCAGTGCGGGTGGTCCTCGGTCAGCTTGAAGCCGAGTCGGCCGTGCGCGAAGGCGGCTCCGGCTCCGATGGCGGCCGCGACCCAGGCTGATTCGGCGAGCTCGGTCTCGGTCGCACCGGCGCGCACGGCGTTCTGGCCGTGGCCGTCGATGCAGTAGACGCACTGCTTGCTGATGCCCACGGCGTAGGCGATGAGCTCGCGGTACTTGAGCGGGATCTCGCGACCCTGCGGAGCGAAGACGGCGGTGTCGAAGGCGGTGAACGCCGCAAGGACGTCGGGGGTCTCCTTCTTGTAGGCGGCGGTGTAACGGCGGTCGGCTGCGCGGTCGTAGTAGGCGTCGGTCATGGTCTTCCTTCGGAGGTCGGAGAGGGGGCGGAGGGGATGAGGTCACGGCCGGGCGGGGATCTCCAGGCCGAGGTTCTCCCGCAGGGTCGTGCCCTCGTACTCGGTGCGCAGCGAACCGCGCTCCTGCAGCAGCGGCACGACGCGGTCGACGAACTCGTCCAGACCACCCGGGTGCAGGTGCGATCCGAGGACGACCCCGTCGCCGCCTCCGCTCTGCACGAACTCGTCGAGACGGTCGGCGACCTGCTCAGCCGTGCCCACGTACTCCGTGCGGTCGAAGACGGTCTCGGCGAGACCGCGGAGGGTGAGGTCGCGCTCCTGAGCGAGCGCACGCCAGGCGCGCACGGTCCCCGCGCGATCACCGTGGATCAGTGCGCGGCCCTCGATCAGCGGCGGCGCCTCGAGGTCGGCCTCGAGATCGGGTACCGGCCCGTCGACGTCGAAGCCCGACAGGTCCCGGTTCCAGACCTGCTCGAAGAGCACCTGGATCGTGCGCGGTGTGAGTTGCTGATCGCGGATCCACCGCGCTCTCTCCTCCGCCTCCGCAGCGGTGCCGCCGAGGACGACGGCGGCTGACGGGAGGATCCGCACGGAGCCGGCCGGGCGACCCGCCGCCGCGACCCGGGCCGCGATGTCGCGCGCGAACTCGTGCGCCTCAGGTCCCCGGTGGTAGGGGGAGAAGATCACGTCGGCGCTCGACGCCGCGAAGTCGCGACCCTGCGGAGAGACGCCCGCCTGCACGATCACCGGGCGGCCCTGCGGGCTGCGCGGCACGGTGAAACGGCCGGAGACGTCGAACTGGCTGCTCGAGACGGCGAACGACCCCGTCGACGAGTCGGCGAGGAACTCGCCGGAGGGGGCATCGGCTCGCACGGCGTCGGAGGTCCAGGTGTCCCAGAGCGTCGTCACCGCGCGGACGGCCTCCTCGGCACGGGCGTAGCGGTCGGCGCGGTCGAGGAAGCCGCCGCGGCGGAAGTTCGCGCCCGTGAAGGCGTCGAAGGACGTGACCACGTTCCACCCCGCTCGTCCGCCTGAGAGGTGGTCGAGGGTCGCGATCTGACGGGCGAGCTCGAAGGGCTCGTTGAACGTCGCGTTGAGCGTGCCGACCAGGCCGATGTGCTCCGTGACCGCGGCCAGCGCGGCGAGGAGCGGCAGAGTGTCCGGTCGTCCGGCGATGTCATGGTCGAACGGGCGCCCCGCGCGCTCCCGCAGGGCCAGACCCTCGGCGAGGAAGAAGTAGTCGAACCGCCCGCGCTCCGCGGTCTCTGCGACGCGGCGGAACGTCGAGAAGTCGACCTGGCTGCCGGCGTCGGGGTGCTCCCACAGGGTGTGCTCGTTCACCCCGCCCACGTAGGCGGCGAGGACGATCTGCTTCGGTCGCCGCGTCATGACTGCTCCTCGGAGGCGTAGCGGTTCGGGATCGACGTGGGCAGGCCCAGGGCTGAGCGGAGGGTGCGGCCCTCCTCCGTCCCGACGAGCAGACCGCGTCGGCGCAGCTCGGGCACGAGGTCGTCGGCGATCAGCGGCAGATCGGTGGCGAGAACCGCGGGTCGGAGGCGGACGCCGTCGTAGCCGAGCCGTGAGAGCTCGGCGATGCGGTCGGCGACGGACGCGGCCGACCCGGCGGCGACGGCGGCGTCGCCGGTGAGCGGTCGGCCGAGAGCGTCGAGGCGCGAGAGTCTGGCCGCGGCGGACTCCGCCGGGGTGTCGAGGACGACGACGAGGTCGGCGAGGACCCGCAGGCGCTCGCCCGTGCGCCCCGCCCCGCGCTCCGCCTCGGCGATCTCCTGGAGGATCCTCTCGGCGTCCGCTGCGTTCTGAGGCGTCGCGAACACGACGTCGGCCGAGCGCGCGGCGAAACGGTACGGGATGTCGGCGTGTGCGAGCGCGGCGACGACGGGCTGCCCCTGCGGCGGCCGGGGAGTGATCGCGGGGCCGCGCACCGAGAACCAGCGTCCTGCGAAGTCGACGCGGTGCACCTTGTCGGCGTCGAGGAAGCGATCGGTGGCGACGTCGCGGATCTCGGCGTCGTCCTCCCAGCTGTCCCAGAGTCTCCGTGCGACCTCGACGGCGTCGGCCGCCTCCTCGAAGAGCTCGTCGACGACGGCGCGGATCGCGGGGTCCTCGAGAAGGGGCGTGCCCGGCTCCGGCGGCACGATCGCCGCGATTCGTCGTCCGACGTGCGAGGCTTCGTCGACGCGTGACGACACCCTGACCTGCCAACCGCCCCGCCCCCGGCTCAGGTGGTCGAGCGTCGCGACGGCCTTCGACACGTGGAAGGGCTCCGTGTGCGTCACGGTGACCGTGGGCACGAGACCGATGCGGCTCGTGAGGGGGGCGACGTAGGAGGCGATCAGCAGCGCGTCGAGCCGGCCGCGGACCTCGTCGGTGCGGTCGTCGGCCAGGAAGGGGTCCGCCGATTGCAGGGCGAAGGAGTCCTCGATCGTCACGAAGTCGATCCCGCCGCGCTCCGCCCGCTGCACGATGTCCGCCCAGTACGCGCCGGTGAAGAGCGCGTCGGGACGGGCGCCAGGCTCGCGCCAGGACGCGGGGTGCCAGCCGGCGCCCTCGAGGGCGACGGCGAGGCTGAGGGGTGGGGCGGCGGTCATCGTGCTCCTCGGATCAGGGTGCCGGCTCGGACGAGCTCCTCGTCGTCGAGTGCGCGGAGGCGGCGCAGCAGCGCGCGCGCGACCTTGTCGTTCTCGCGGAACGACACCGCGTTCGTGCCCGGCCGGGAGAAGGCGCCGACGAACGGCGAGTCGGTGTACGGGCCGATCGCGTACCGGCGGCCGACGCGGCCTCCCGCCGTCGAGCGCAGCAGGGTGTCGTCCTGGTGCACGCGCAGCCTCCCGGTCGACAGGAGAGTGTCGCCGACGTCGACGAGGTCCTCGACCGCCGACCCCGACGCGACGAGCGCTCGCATCAGCGCGTCGTCACTCCTCGCAACGGACGTCCGGGGGAGGCGCGCGTCGACGAGAGCGTCAGCGAGGACGACCTGATCGGTCGCCCCGCCGCTCGCGAGGAAGCGGCCCTCCTCTTCGGAGGTCCCCACACGGATGCCCGGGCCGAGGAAGTCGACGACGCCCGCGTCCGAGAGTGCGAGCAGCTCCTCGAGACGGTGCGCGGGCGGCCCGCTCGCGAGGAAGCTGAACCAGCTGAGCCACCATCCGTGCAGATCCTCGATCCGCGAGCGGGGCGTCCACCTCGCGGACGCGGTGAGATCGGCGACGAGGAAGTGGCTGCGCAGAAGCGCGAGGAAGAGCGCCATCGTGGCGCTGTGCTCCTGCCGGCTGCGCAGAGCCAGGTCGTCCCGGATGTAGGCGCGCACCGCCTCCTGCAGCGCCGAGCCGTCGGCGAACCGCACATCGGCGAATGGGCGGTCGAGATCGGGGAGGAGCAGCCTGTCGAGGCTGTCCGGCACAGTGTCCGCGACGAGCGCGGTCAGGGTCCGCGCATCTCCGAGGACCCGCTCGGCGTCGGCCCCGAGTGCGGGGAGAGCGTACCCCTGTCCCGCTTCGGGTCGCGGGCCGCGGGAGCCGGCGAGGACCGAGGCGCGCGGGTCGAGCCGCGAGAACACCTCCGAGAAGTGCGTCCAGTCGGTGCTCACCCGGTCGGGGTGCCCGGTGAAGAGCTCACGGTAGTAGCCCCAGAGCATCTCCTGGGCGATCAGGGGCCAGACGTCCTCGCTGAAGTCGAGCGGGCGGTGTCGCGAGCGCAGCTCCTCGACGACGGACGCCGAGAACCAGCGGGGCTCGGGCGCGGCTCCCTGGAGCGTCGAGCCGATCTTCGAGTGGTAGGGGACCCCGCGGCGGCTGCCGATCAGGATGCGCGGCTCACGTCCCGACGGGTGGTAGCGCAGTCCGCCGGCGTCGTCCCGTTCGAAGCGGCCGCCCCGGCCCTCGGTGAGCAGCACCAGGAGGTCGACCGCGACGAGGCCGAGGCCGCGCACGATCACGTCGTGTCCGGCGCGGAGGGATCCGAGGTCGGCGTCGGCCGTGAACGACGGCGGCAGGTAGGCGAGGCGGTGGCGCTCGGCGAACCCGGCCAGCCGGGTCTCGTCGACCGTCGGCAGAGCGCCGCTGTGCCCGAGCGAGAACAGGACCAGGTCCGCCTCGATCACGTCGCCGGAGTCGAGGACGACCCGCTGCGCACCGTTGTCGCGGCCGAGCACCTCGACGACGCGCGCCGCGTGCTCGCGGACCTCGACGTCAGGGCGGAGAGCGGCGAGCGCCTCCCGGTGGAACCAGCGCAGATAGAGGCTCTGCAGCCGGCGGGTGGGGAAGCTGTCGGCGCGGAGCCCGTCGAGCTCGCGGCGCACGGCTTCGTCGCCCTCTGCGAGCGCGATCCGGCCGGCCCGCACCGCCTCCGCCCACTCGATCAGCGAGGGTCCGGGGCGCACCGGCCCCTCGATCGTCGCGCTCGCGTCGGTGAACATCGTCACGTCGGCTGCGCGCGAGTTGAGCTTCAGCAGCGGCGACTGCTCGTAGCGCCAGATCCGGCCGGGGCCGACGGGGTACGGGTCGACGACGTGGACGACGAGCGCGGCCGGCCCGAGGGCGTCCTCGGCGGCATTCGCGGCGAGGCGCTCGAGGACCCCGACCGCGCGGGGACCTCCCCCGACGATCACGAGGGAGCGGGTCCCGTCCGATGGCGCTGACATGCGTCCACGATGACCCTTCCCCCGTGAGGACGCCGCTCTGTGACGACTCGTGACGATGTGAAGAAGTGTGTAGCGGCGGGGTTGGAGCCGGGTGACCGCGGACCCTAGCGTCGGCCCCCACGGCGTGCAGAACGGTGCGCCCCGACAGGCAGGAGCCTCGAGTGCCCATCGAATTCCTCGGCATCGCCGCGCTCAACGACGGCAGCGAGACACGAGCACGCAGCGGCGCGAGCTTCGACCCGGAGTACACGGTGCGTCTGGCCGCGGCTCATGAGGACAGCGGGTGGGACCGCATCCTGTTCGCCTACCACTCCGGAGCCCCCGACCCCGCCGTCGCCGCCGCTTTCATCGCGTCGCGGCTCGAGCGCATCCAGCTGCTGCTGGCGCACCGGCCCAACGTCTCCTACCCCACGGTCGCGGCGAAAGCCTTCGCGACCCTCGATCAGCTGAGTGGAGGCCGCCTGAGCGTCCACGTGATCACGGGCGGGTCGGACGCGGACCAGGCCGCGGAGGGCGACTACCTGAGCAAGGACGAGCGCTACGCGCGCACCGCCGAGTACATCAGGATCGTCAAGCAGGTCTGGACGACCCGTGAGCCGTTCGATCACGTCGGGGAGCACTACCGCTTCTCCCGGTTCGTCAGCGACGTCTGGCCGGTGCAGCAGCCTCGGCCGCAGATCTCGTTCGGAGGCTCCTCTCCCGCCGCTCTGTCCGTCGGTGCCGCCGAGAGCGACGTCTACGCGCTCTGGGGCGAGCCGCTGCGGGACACCGCCGAGCAGATCCGCAGCATCCGGGAGGCGGCGGCGGCGGCCGGCCGCGACGTCGCGCCGCGCATCCAGGTCGCCTTCCGACCCATCCTCGGGGCCACCGAGGAGCAGGCCTGGGAGAAGGCGGAGGGGATCCTCCGCCGCATCGAGGCGCGCACCCGCGAGACCGCCCCCGGAGGCCTCGCCGCGCCGGAGAACACCGGCTCGCAGCGCCTCCTCGCAATCGCCGCCGCAGGCGACCGTTTCGATCGCGCGCTCTGGACCAGGGCGGGAGTCGCCGCGGGAGCGCGCGGCAACTCGAACGCCCTCGTCGGGACGCCGGAGACGGTGGCCGCCGCGCTGCTCGACTACGTCGATCTCGGGGTCGACATCATCTCGGCGCGCGGCTACGACTACGTCGACGACACCCTCGACTTCGGTCGCCACGTGATACCGCTGGTGCGCGAGGAGGTCGCTCGACGCGACGCCGCGGCCGCCCAGGCCGCCGAGGAGGCCGCTCGTGTCCTCGTCTGACACCGTCGCGGCCGACGAGTTCGTCCATGTGCGGGCCGATGACCCGCGGGCCCGGCCCCTGCTCGACGAGCTCGAGCGCGAGTACGACACCCGCTACGGCACCGCCTGGGGCGAGCCGGCATCGGCCGAGCTCGCGCGCTACCCGAGCGAGGTGTTCGCCCCGCCGGAGGGATCCTTCGTCCTGCTTCTGCGCGACGGCACCGCGATCGCCGGAGGCGCGCTGAAGAGATTCGACGACACGACCGCCGAGCTCAAGCGCATCTGGACATCCTCGGCGCACCGTCGGCAGGGACTCGCCCTGCGCGTGGTCGCAGAGCTCGAGGCGGAGGCCCGCCGGCTCGGCTACTCGACCGTCTACCTCACGACCGGGCCGCTCCAGCCGGAGGCGCAGCGGCTCTACCTCACCGCGGGCTACACACCGCTCTACGACGTGAACCAGCCTCCGGAGGTGGTCGTCCTGCACGGCTATGCGCGGACGCTCACCGATCGGCCGCTCGACGTCGCGAGGATCCGGACCGCGCACGACGACTCCTTCGCGCAGCTCACCGCGTCCCTGCCCGACGGCGGAGCACGCCTGCGCGGTGGCGTCACGGGGCGTGCCTCATGAGCGGCACGATCGCGCCGCCTCGACCGCGGGACACGTCCGGCCCCCTTCCCGGAGGCATCGACCTCGCCCGACTCGGCGAGCGGCCGGTGCTGCCGCTGCGCCACCCGGTGCGCTGGGTGGTCGCCGCACTGGTCCTCGTGCTCCTGCTGAACGCCGGACAGACCCTCTTCACGAACCCGTCGTGGGAGTGGCCGAAGGTCGGGACCTGGCTCTTCAGTCCGGCCATCCTGAAGGGGCTGCAGCTGACGCTCCTCGCCACCGCCATCAGCGCCGTGATCAGCTTCGTCGGAGGCATCGTCGTCGCCGTAGCCCGGCTCTCGGGCAATCCGGTGCTGTCGACGCTCAGCTGGGTCTACATCTGGCTGTTCCGCTCGGTGCCGCTGATCCTCGTCCTCATCTTCCTGTTCAATCTCGGCAACCTGTATCCGACCGTCGGCATCGGCATCCCCTTCGGTCCGCAGTGGTCGGTGCCGACGGTGTCGCTGCTGCCTCCGCTCGCCCTCGGCGTGATCGGCCTGAGCCTGTCCGAGATCGCCTACAGCGCCGAGGTCGTCCGTTCCGGGGTGCTCGCGGTCGATCAGGGGCAGCACGAAGCGGCGAAGGCGCTCGGGATCCCGCAGCGCCGCCAGTTCACCCGCATCGTCCTCCCGCAGGCGCTCCGCTCGATCGTGCCCGCCTACGTGAACCAGATCATCGGCCTGCTGAAGGCGAGCTCGCTGCTGTTCTACGTCTCGCTGCTCGACCTGTTCGGGGTCGCTCAGAACCTCGGCAGCACGTACCCGACGGACATCATCCCCCTGCTCGTCGTCGCGACGATCTGGTACCTGGTGCTGACCTCGGCGATCTCGGTCGTGCAGTTCTACATCGAGCGCTTCTACGCCCGCGGCGCGCACCGGGAGCTCGCGCCCACGCCCCTCCAGCGGGTGCGGCGCTCGCTCGCCGGCCTGAGGAGTGCGCGATGACCGCCGCCATCGAGATCCACAACGCGACCAAGTCCTACGGCGACCGGACCGTGCTCCGGGGAGTCGACCTGCGCGTCGAGGCGGGCACCGTCACGGTTATCCTCGGTCCGAGCGGCTCGGGCAAGTCGACCCTGCTGCGGGCGATCAACCATCTCGAGAAGCTCGACGAGGGGTTCGTCTCCGTGAACGGCGAGCTGATCGGGGTGCGGCTGCGCGGCGGTCGGCTCAAGGAGCTGCGCGAGAAGGAGATCCTGCGCCAGAGGGCGAGGATCGGCTTCGTCTTCCAGAGCTTCAACCTCTTCCCGCACCTGACGATCCTCGAGAACGTCACCGAGGCGCCGATCTCGCAGGGGCAGCCGCCCGCGGAGGCCCGCGAGCGGGCACGCGCCCTGCTCGAGCACGTCCGTCTCGCCGACAAGGCGGCGGCCTATCCGAGGCAGCTCTCCGGCGGCCAGCAGCAGCGCGTGGCCATCGCGCGTGCGCTCGCGCTCGACCCCGAGGTGATCCTCTTCGACGAGCCGACCTCGGCTCTCGATCCCGAGCTCGTCGGGGAGGTGCTGCAGGTCATCCGGTCGCTGGCCGAGAGCGGCCGCACCCTCATCGTCGTGACCCACGAGATCGGCTTCGCCCGCGAGGTCGCCGACCGGGTGGTGTTCGTCGACGACGGCCTCGTCGTCGAGCAGGGCAGCCCGAGCGAGGTCCTCGACCGCCCGCAGAATCCGCGGACCCGCGACTTCCTCGGCCGAGTCCTCGGCTGAGCCCCCGCACTCCTCCTCCTCCTCTCCATCCGCACGACAGACACAGGAATCGAATCATGACCAGACCGCACATCACTCGTTGGACCAGAGTCGGGGCGCTTCTCGCTGCCGCCGCGCTGACGACGGGCCTCGCGGCCTGCTCCGGTGCCGCCGCCTCCGACCCGGCCTCCCCGGGAGCCGCCTCCGGCACCACCACCGTCACCGTGGCTGCCCTCTCCAACGGAGCGGCGACCGAGACGGACATCGACGTGCCGGTCGTCGACGAGATCCGCGGCACGCTGCCGCAGGAGATCCTCGACCGCGGGACCCTGACGATCGGCGTCGGCGCTCTCCCCGCAGGCTTCCCTCCGCTCGCGTTCACCGGGACCGACACCGAGACCCTCACCGGCTCGGAGCCCGATCTCGGCCGCCTCGTCGCCGCCGTCCTCGGGCTGCAGCCCGAGGTGGAGAACTCCACCTGGGACAACCTCTTCGTGGGCATCGACACCGGAGGCAGCGACGTCGGCTTCTCGAACATCACCGTCACGGAGAAGCGCAAGGAGAAGTACGACTTCGCCTCCTACCGCGCCGACACCCTCGCATTCCAGGTCCTCGCCTCGAACGACTGGGAGTTCGACGGCGACTACGAGAACCTCGACGGACTCACCGTCGCGGTCAGCAGCGGCACCAACCAGGAGAAGATCCTGCTCGAGTGGCAGGCCCGTCTGCAGTCCGAGGGCAGGTCCCTGGAGATCACGCGACTGCCCGATGCCAACTCCGTCACTCTCGCTCTCGGCTCCGGCCGGATCGACGCCTACTTCGGGCCCAACCCGACGACGGTCTACCAGAACCGGATCTCGGAGGACGGCGCCGACCCGACCCGCAACGCCGGCACGTTCTCCGGAGCGGGCGAATCGCTCGACGGGCTGATCGCGGCGACTGTGAAGAAGGACTCCGGACTCGCCGAGCCGATCGCCCAGGCCCTCGGCTACCTCATCGGGAACGGCCAGTACCAGGACTGGCTGTCGGCCTACGGCCTGCAGGACGAGGCCGTGGACGAGGCCCTGGTGAACCCGCCCGGGCTCCCGCTCGACAACAGCTGAGCCGCCCCCGCCTCGGGCGCCCCGATCGACCAGCGGGGGCGCCCTCCGCCCGCTTCCCCGAGGACTCCCATGCACCTGTTCGACTCGCTCACGCGCGAACGACTCGACCGCCCGACGAGCCGCAAGTGGAGCCTCCGCCCCGGCACCATCGGAGCCTGGGTCGCCGAGATGGACTTCGGTACGGCGCCGGCCGTTCGGAGGGCACTGCACGACGCCGTGGCCGGCGACGTGCTGGGCTATCTGTCCCCCTCGACTGCGGGCGAGCTGGGCGAGGCCGCCGCGGAGTACCTCGCTGAGCAGTACGCGTGGACGGTCGACCCCGCCCGCGTGCACTCCGTCTCGGATGTCATGGCCGCGCTCGGAGTGGCCGTCACCGAGTTCTCCCGCCCCGGCTCACCGGTGATCGTGCCTACCCCCGCTTACATGCCGTTCCTCACCTACCTGTCGGCCATCGGACGCGAGGTGATCGAGGTCCCGGGAACGATCGTCGACGGCCGCTGGGAGCACGACCTCGACGGGATCGATGCGGCCTTCGCGCAGGGAGCGGGCACCCTGGTGCTCTGCAATCCGCACAACCCGACGGGCTCGGTCCTGCCGCGGTCCGAGCTCGAAGGTCTCGCCGCTGTCGTCGAGCGCCACGGCGGGCGGGTCTTCGCCGACGAGATCCACGCGCCGCTGCGGTTCGACGGCGTCCCCCACATCCCTTACGCCTCGGTCTCGGAGGAGGCCGCCCGGCATTCCGTCACCGGAACGAGCGCCTCGAAGGCGTGGAACATCCCCGGCCTGAAGGCCGCGCAGCTGATCACCACGAATGACGCAGACGAGGACGTCTACTCGCGCTTCGGGTTCGCGGTGCAGCACGGCGCTTCGAATCTCGGCGTGATCGCCTCGACGGCCGCCTACCGGGAGGGCGGAGCGTGGCTCGACGAGGTCGTCGACTACCTCGACGGCAACCGGCGCCTCATCGCCGACTTCCTCGCCTCCGAGCTGCCCCGGATCGGGCACCGCACCCCGGAGGCGACGTATCTCGCCTGGTTCGACCTGGGTGCTCTCGGCCTCGCCGATCCCGCGCAGCACCTGCAGCGCGAGGCGGGAGTGACGCTCACCTCCGGACGCCTGTGCGGCGCCGGATACGCCGACCACGTGCGTCTCGTCTTCGCCATGCCGCGTCCCCTCCTCCTCGAGACGCTCGAAGCCGTGCGGGCCGCCGTGTGAACGGCGGAGCGCCTTCGCGGGGACTCGACGAGGTGGGACGGCGGAGCACCGAGGCGGGCGGCATCGCACGACAGTGGCGAGGAGCCGTCCTTCAGCGCCTCCGCTCCCTCTGCACCCCCGATGAGGCCGGGCCGCCGGCGGTGGACCGGGCGGCCTCGCGTGTCGAGGCTGTGCAGCTCGCCCACGAGATCGAGCACGGGTTCTTCCGCCCGGTGCCCGGCCGGGCGCAGGATCCGGAGTGAGACGGGGCGGACCCCCCCCTACGTCCCGAAGAGGTTGGCGCGGGTCCCGCCGGGAGCGAGCTCGTCGCGGAGGATCCCGCGGCGGCGCAGCACGGGGACGAGGTCGTCGAGCATCCGGTGCAGGGTGACCGGGTGCAGGTCCCCGGAGAGGAGGAGCCCGTCGCTGCCGCCGTCGTCGCCGAGCTCCTCGACGAAGTCGGCGAACTCCTCCGCGGTGCCGACGAAGCCGGCGCGCTCGGCGACGCGGCCCTTGCGCGCCTTCCTGGTGAGCAGCTCCCGCAGCGGAGCGTCCTCCGTGCCGCCGTACAGGCCGGCGATGGTGCCGTGCGAGACGTGCTCGCCGAACACCGACCGCGGGACGGGGAGGTCCAGGTCCAGCCCGGTGAGGTCGGTCTCCAGGTCGCTCGACCAGCCGAGCGCGATCCGCCGCAGCGCGTCCTCGTCGGGGTGGCGCGACGCCTCGACGACGCGCGCGGCCTCCTCCGGGCTCGACACGATCTCGGGCTTCACGACGAAGAGCACGCGCAGGTCGTCCGCCGTCCGCCCGTGCTGCTCGGCCGCGGCGAGCACGCGCGCCCGGTAGTCGCGCACCGCCCGGGCCTCCAGAGGGGCGAGCGCGAGCTGCACGTCCGACTGCGTGCCGGCGAAGGCCAGGCCGCGCGGAGACCCGCCGGGGGAGACGACGATCGGGTCGCCGTTCGCGAAGGGGACGGCGTTCAGGGGTCCGTCCACGTGGAAGTGCTCCCCGCGGTGCCGGAACGCGTCGATCCGGGTGCCGTCGGCGTAGCGGCCCGACCCGGGGTCGGCGATCAGCGCGCCCTCGCCCCAGCTGTGCCAGAGCCGGCGGACGACCGCCATCCACTCGTCCGCCCGGTCGTAGGCCGCGTCGTGCGACAGCGGCTCCAGGCCCACGTGGCGGGCGCTGCCGACGTCGGTGACCAGGTTGATCCCGAAGCGGTCGGAGCTGAGGTGCTGCAGCGTCGCCGCCTGCCGGGCGGCGAGGTACGGGGGCGTGATGCCGGCGTTGATCGTCGGCGCCAGCCCGATCCGCTCGGTCGCCGCGAACAGGTACGGCGCCAGGAGGAGCGGATCGTGCTTCGGCCCGCCGTACGCTCCCCGCACCCGCAGGTCGAGCGTCTCCGGGGAGCCGAGCGAGACGGCGTCCTCCATCACGATCAGCTCGAAGCCGGCCTGCTCCAGCTCGCGGGCCGACTGCTGGTAGAGGCCGGGCTTCGTCCAGTCGTGGTTCCACTCCCGGTAGGGGTGCCCCCATCCCTGCGGTCCGAAGCCCCGGGAGAAGAACCAGCCGAAGTGCTGACGGCGCGCCACGCTCACACCTCCGCGAGCGCGGGGAGGGCGCGTGCGCGCACCGCGGCGAGCCCGCGTTCGAGGTCGCGGAGGAGGTCGTCGACGTCCTCGATCCCGATCGACAGCCGGAGGAGCCCGGGGTGGATCCCGGCGGCGGCGCGCTCGGCGGGGGTGCGTCCGGCGTGGGTGGTCGACGCGGGATGCAGCACCAGCGAGCGCACGTCGCCGAGGTGGGTCATGTGGCTGAACAGCTCGACGGCGTCGATGAAGGCGGCCGCGCCCGCCTCCCCTCCGGCCACGGTGAAGGAGAAGACGGAGCCCTGCCCGCGGGGGAGCAGGCGCTGCGCGAGGGCGAACGACGGGCTCGACTCCAGGCCGGAGTAGTCGACCGACACGACCTCGGGCCGCTCCTCGAGGAAGCGGGCGACGGCGAGGGCGTTCGCCGAGTGCCGCTCGACCCGGAGCGACAGCGTCTCGACGCCCTGCCGCAGCAGGAAGGAGTTCAGCGGTGACGGCGTCGGTCCGAGGCGGGAGACCACGATGTCCCGCGTGTACGAGACGAAGGCGCGCCGGCCGTGCTGCTCGGTCCAGCTGCGGCCGCCGAAGGACCGCTCCTCCTGGTTGAGGTGCGGGAAGAGCGCGGGGCGCGCCGCCCAGTCGAACGTGCCGGCGTCGACGATCACGCCGCCGAGGGCGGAGCCGTGCCCGGCGAGGAACTTGCTGGTCGAGTGCACGACCACGTCGGCCCCGTGCTCGATCGGGCGGAGGAGGTACGGGGTCGCGAGCGTGTTGTCGACCACGAACGGGAGCCCGTGCCGGTGCGCGATCGCGGCCAGCGCCGGGAGGTCCAGCAGATCGTTCTTCGGGTTCGGGATCGGCTCGCCGAAGAGGACCCGGGTGTCGGGCCCGATCCGCCGCTCCCACTCGCCGAGGTCCGACGCGTCGTCGACGAAGTCCACGCCGATCCCGAGCCGACCGAAGTTCTGCACCAGCAGCCCCCGGTTGCCCTCGTACAAGCGGCGCGACGAGAGCACCCGGTCACCGGCCTGCAGGATCCCCAGGAGAGCGGAGGCGGTGGCCGCCTGGCCGCTCGCCACCAGGATCGCCTCGGCGCCGCCCTCGAGATCGGCGAGCCGACGCTCGACCTCCTCGGTGGTCGGGTTCCCGTTGCGGGTGTAGAGGTAGCCCTCGTCCTCGCCGGCGAACCGCTCGCGGGCGTGCTCGAAGCTGTCGAACACGAAGCCGGCGCTGAGGTGCACGGGCGTGACGCGCGCTCCGTGGGCGCCGTCGGGCGCGGCACCGGCGTGCACCTGGCGCGTGGAGAAGCCGGCCGCCGCGGAGGCGCGGGATGCGGGCGCGGAGGTCATGGTCGCGGTGGTCGCCGCAGCAGTGGTCGCGGTGGTCGCCGGTGCAGTGATCGTCACGGTGTGCTCCTGTCCAGACGCCCGGAAGGCGGATGCCGGGAGCCTGTCAGGCCGAGGGGAGTGCGCGCCGGATCGTGACGGAGTGTGACTGCGCGGGGCCGCCGGAGCGGTCTCCCGCCGGCGCAGCGGGACCGCCGACGCCCTCCTGCGGGTCGAGGAGGTGCAGCTCGTCGTCGCCCCGAGTAGGGGGTCTGTCTCGATTCCCGATACGCAGCCGTTCCCTCTTCTACCGTGAGCCGACCGCGAGTACGAGCTCGCGCCACCGGCCGCCGAGGAGCAGCAGCGCATGCGACAGTCCTTCTTCCACTCTCTCGTCGCCGCGGCCGTGTTGGTCGCGGGCGCCGGGCTGACGGTGGTGGCTGCGCCGGCCGCATCGGCGGCTCCGGCGCTCTCCTCCCCGTGCCTGACGTCGGACCGAGTCGTCCCGCTCTCGGACGTCGTCGTGCCCGAGGGCGTCGGCGCCGTCCGAGCCGTCCTCAGCGGAGCGGACGGCCAGGGGAGCGGGGATCAGTACTACGCACCCGGAGGCGGCGCGGGCGGTCGAGCAATCGGCGGCTCCGGTTCCACCCTCGTCGTCGATGTGGCCGTGACGCCCGGGCAGGTGCTGACGCTCGGCCGCATCACCGGTGCGCCGTCCGGAGGGGCGCCCGAGGCCGGCAGTCCCGATCTGAACGCCGGCGGCAGGGGCGGTGACCCCCAGTACCTCTCGACGGTCGGGTCCGACGGTTGTCAGCACGCCCTGGCGGTCGCAGGCGGTGGTGGCGGCGTCGGCGGGACGAACGCGCGCGGCGGCGACGCCGATGCAGGCAACGGCGCACAGGGAGGTGCGAACGGCGGCGGGAACGCCGCGGTCGACGGAGCCGGCGGCGGCGGAGCGACGTCGTCCCGCGGCGGATCAGGAGGAGCGGCCGGCTACGACAGGTTCAGCCCCTGCGCCGACGGCAACGCGGGTCGCGCGGGTGCCTTCCTCAGCGGCGGCGACGGCGCGGCCGTCGGGGAGCCGCGCCCGAAGACGAACTACGAGTGCGCCGCGTTCAACTTCTCCGGCGGCGGCGGAGGCGTATTGGTCGGTGGGAGCGTTCTCTGTGATGCGCGGGTCCGGACCGTCCTGCCCTCATGGGCGCGACCCGGCACCCGTGGCAACTGTCCTGGCGGGCCCGACGAGGCTCACCGGTCGACGGCGACGCGGAGGTGGTGAAGAGCGGAAGGACGATCCGCTCCGGCCCGGGCGCCGCTCAGCGGCCGTCGCGGGCTTCGCGGGCACGGTTCCCCAGTTCTCCTGCCTGCTGCGCCGCCTTGTTGACGAGATCCCAATCGCTGCGGCTCGCCGTCGCCGGCGAGTTCTTGACCCGCGCGATGGCGGCTCGGTAGTCGGATTCGTTGGCCATGATCTCCTGCTCTCGTCGGTCGGTCGGGCCGAGAGTACGCGGATCCCGATGCAGGGAGGCGTCACCGCTTAAGGGGACGAGCCCGGTGAAGACACCCCGGCCTATGCTCGTGCGGCCGAGCAGGGAGGTGCCGTGGCGGCTGCGACTCAGGCTCCGATCGACTCCGGTGGGGAGGCGGCGGCGGCATCGGCTGTCCTGCGGAGGATCGCGATCCACGTCGGTCTCGCCTACACGCTGGTGGTACTCCTCGAGGCGTTGTCGCGGGGTGCTGCGGCCACCGTCGGAGCAGCGGCTATCGCCGCGGTGGTCATCGTCCTTGCGCTCCGACTCTGGTCACCCGTCTGGCTCGGCGTGGTCACGGCCGCGGGGCTCATCACGTGGTGGTCGACGGCGGTCGACCCGTGGGAGCCGATAGGCGCGGACGCAGCCGAGGTGATCGAACCCGCTCGGCCCCTCGCGATCGGGATCGCACTGACGCTCCTCGGGCTCGGTCTTCAGCGCCTCAGCCACGCTCTCGTCGTCTCGATGACCGTCGCGGCGATCGCTCTCGTCGGGGCCGCGATCCTCGGCGCACCCGGCCCGAGGATCCTCGCGGGCTGCCTGTGGTCGGTCAACCTGATCGTCGTCTGCGCTCTGGGCGGCTGGGGCATGCGGCGGGGGGCGGCGCTCGCCGGATCGGCGATCGCTGCTCTGGCCGCCGCCCGGCGTGACCGTGTGTACGGCGAGGAGATGGCCCGGAGGCGTCGCGAGCACGACATCGCCGTCCACGACAACGTGCTCGCGACGCTGACGATGCTCGCGCACGGGGGCGTGGGGATGGACCCGGCCGAGCTCCGGCAGCGCTGCCGGGAGGACCTCGCCGACTTCACCGCCGGCCGCGACTCCCCCCTCGACGTCCCGACCGTCGGCGACCTGATCGACGGCTGGCAGCGGGTCGCCGAGTCGCTGCACCTGCGCTGGGCGGTCGACGTCTCGACCGACGGGTCGCAGGTGCTCGAGCAGGAGTCGCGCCTCGCCCTGGACGGAGCGGTCCGCGAAGCGCTCCGGAATGTGCGACTGCACGCCCGAACGGACGCTGTCGCGGTGCGGGTAGGAGGCGACACCTCCCTCCTGACCGTCGAGGTGGCGGATGACGGCGACGGCTTCGATCCGACGCATTCGCCGATGCCGACCAGGTGGGGGGTCGCGCGGTCGATCGTCCGTCGCATCGAGTCGGTGGGTGGTCGAGCCGCCGTCACCTCGATAGCCGGCGAGGGGACCCGGGTGCGGATCGAGATCCCCGACGTCGTGCGGGCCCTCCCGGGGAGCGCCGTTCCGCCGCCCGTTCCGGCGGCCGAGCGCCTGAGGAGGAGCTCGCGGACGGCCCCGATGGTGATCGGCTGGGTGGGGGTGGCCGACGCGACTCTCCTCGTCAGCGTCTTCTGGCAGGACTACCTCGTGCCGGGCTTGGCGGGACTGTGCCTCGCGGTCCTCCTGGCGACGGGTGCGCTGACCGGACGCCCGACCGCGTCGCGACGGCGCTTCCGGCGCATCGCGGCCCTCGCCGCCTTCGTCTTCCTGATCGTCGGCGCGACCGTGACCGCGACCCTCATCACGCCGGCGGGCGTCCGGTTCACCGGGGCGAACATCGGAGTGACCGGGGTGTCGCTCGCCCTCGTCTGGCTCTACCGGTCCCAGCCGAGCGCCGTGGTGCTGACGCTCGCGGGGGCGCACACCACGACCCTCCTGTGCCTCGCTCTGGCGTCGGGGGCCGTCGGCGTCGACGGCCCCTGGGTGCTGCCGGCGCTTGTCGCCCGGATCTGCGCAGAGGCGCTGGTCGTCCCTGTCGGCGTCGCGGTCTATCTGCGTTCGGCGGGTCGAGCGGTGGTCGAGCTGCAGGAGCTCGACCACGAGGCGGCGAGGCTGGAGTCGCAGCGGGCGGCGGTCGCGGCGGCGAATTCGCTGCTCGCCGATCGCCGGTCGAGGCTCAGGGAGCTCGCCGCTCCTCTGCTCGACGACGTCGCGTCGGGCCGATCGCCGCTCCCCCTCGATCCGATCGCGGTCGACTCGGCGGTGGTCGTCGCGCGAGGGGTGCGCGGCCTCCTCTCATCAGGGGCGGAGTCGGGGTGGCTCACGCTCGCGCTCGAGTCGCGCGATCTGCAGCGCCTGCGCTCGCCCGCGCAGCTCGACGTGCTCGACGGTGAGGGAGCGGCAGAGGACATCCCCGACCGCGTCCGGACGGTGCTGCTCGAGGTGATCGGACGACTGCAGACCCTCGCTGCGCGCCGGTCGGCTTCGGTCGCCGTCGTCGTCACGCGGTACGGGGACTCAGTCGGCGTCGTGCTCACCGCCGGGCCGGGCGTGATGCTCGAGCGGGACGTCGCGCTCGGCGGCCTCGTCGAGGCGGTCGGTCGTCTCGGCGGGACCTCGAACGAGTCGGACGGGTTCGTCGTCGTCGAGGTGGAGTGGTCCCGATGACGATCTATAGCGATGCATTCCGTTCGGAGCACCGCGAAGAGACGTGATGTAGCAAACCGGTGACCGAGTGGCGTGACGTGTCCTAGATTCAGCCCGAGCGATCCGGACAGCGCTCGAAGGACGGACCCTGATGGCACTCACCGGCCTCATCAACGTCGCGATCGTCGATGATCAGCGGATGTTCCTCGATGGACTCGAGTCATGGCTGACGGCGGCCGATCCCCGGATCCGCGTGGTCGTCAAATCGGAGAGCTATGTCGGGTTTCTCGAGGAGCTGACCGGCCCCATCGACGTGGTGATCGTGGACGTCGACCTCAAGGACGACAGCACGATCGAGGCGCGCGTCGCCGAGATCACCGCGCGGGGGATGAAGGTCATCGTCGTCAGCACCTTCGCCGACGCGACAGTCGTGCACCGGGCGCTCGCAGCGGGAGCGCTCGGGTACGCGTCCAAGAGCGAGAGCGCCTCCGAGATCGGCTTCGCCATCGAGGCGGCCCTGTCGGGGCGCGACTACCTCACTCCGCACGTCACGGCTCTGCTCCTCCAGGAGACGCAGATCCGCCGACCCGCGCTGAGTATGCAGGAGAAGCGCGTGATGAGCCTCTACGCGACGGGGCTCCCGGTGAAGAACGTCGCCTTCCAGATGGGTCTGTCTCAGGACACGGTACGCACCTACTTGAAGAGGATCAAAGCCAAGTACGTCGAGTGCGGTATCCGCCTCGACACGAAGATCGACTTCTTCAAGCACTCCCTGTAGTTCCGGTCCGTGACTGTCCGCAAAGAAGAGGAGCCCTGTCACCACTTCATGTGACACGGGTCATGTGTCACCGATCAGTGTGACGTGACGATGCCGAGTGCTCTTGTCATCCTGACTCCGGACGCCGCAGGGCGCGGAGGATGGGGGCGACGGATGAGTGATCCGACCGGCGGGTGGGACTTCAGCCGCTTCACCGGCGGGGGCGGCACCACCCCCGGTAACGACTCGTCCAGAGCGGATCCCGCGCCCCGCGCCGACGCGTTCGGAGCGTCGTTCGGCGGGGCCTCGTCGACGGCGACCGCTCCCCTCACCGCGTCGGCCGGCTTCGGCGGCGCCGTCGCCACCGAGCCGGCTCCGTCCTCCGTCCGCTCGCCCATCGGCTGGCTGATCGGCGGAGTCGCGGTCGCCGCTCTCGCGGGGGCCGCCGCGCTGGTGCTCGGAGCGGACCCGCTCGCAGCGATCCTCTCGTGGGCGTTCGCGGGCCCGATCGCGATCGGCCTCTTCGCCGTCTACCTGCTGCTCGACACCAGGAGGCGCACCCAGCTGATGTACTCGCCGCCCACCTGGGCGCCGTGGCTCTACCGAGGGGGCCTGATCATCGTGCTGCTCGCCGTGATCGCCAGCGCCGCCCGCATCGCCTTCTGGGCGGGACGGGTGTGGCAGCTGTGAAGGGCCGCGGAGCTGGACTCCTCTCCGTCGTCGCGCTCGCGGTCCCGCTGATCGTCGGCGGACTAGTGCAGGCGCCGGCAGCAGCCGCCGCCGAGGCGGATCCGGCGCTGGGCGCCTTCGGGGCGTGCATCGCCGGTGGTGGTGCGGCCGACGTGCTGCTGCTCGTCGACGAGTCGAGCAGCCTCACGTCGAGCGACGCCGCGCTCGGCCGGGTCACCTCGGCCACCTACTTCGTCGATCAGCTCGCGGACTTCGCGACGGAGGCCGGCACTCCGGTCGACGTGCAGCTCAGCGTCTTCGGCGACTCCTACTCGACGCTGCTCCCGTGGACGCCGCTCGGCGCCGAGTCGGTCGACGGCGTCCGGGCGAGCATCGCCGGACTCGCCGAGCGCGTCGACGGCTTCGACACCGACTACTGGACGGCGCTCGACGGGGCGCGTGCAGATCTCGCGGACCGAGCGGCCGGACGCACGGGAGGCGCGGGCTGCCAGGCCGTGGTCTGGTTCACCGACGGCAAGCTCGACTACTTCCCCCGCGAGACCGGTGCCGAGCGCGCCGAGTACGGGACGCAGAAGCGCTTCGCCCCCGGCGTCGACCTGACCGATTCGGGCGCCGCCGCGCAGGTGCGCGACGCCGCCGCCGCCGACCTCTGCCGCGGCGGCGGTCTCGCCGACCAGCTGCGCTCGTCGGGGATCACGGTCTTCGGCGTCGGCCTCACCGGCCCCGGATCGACGGACGCCGACTTCGACTTCATCAGGTCGGTCACCACCGGCACCGACCTCGCCGGGACGCGCTGCGGCGACATCACGGAGCCGGTCCCCGGCTCCTTCCAGGTGGCAGGCGACATCGACAGCCTCCTCTTCGCCTTCGACGCGATCGCGACTCCCGGGGGAGCGCCGCTCACCCAGGAGGCGGGAATCTGCCAGGTCGTCGCCTGCGCCGACCAGGCGCACAACTTCGTCCTCGACGCCTCGACGCCCCGCGTCAAGATCCTCGGCTCCGCCGACGCCACCGGTCTCGCGGCGAGCATGAGCCTGCCGGACGGCACGCGGGTCGATCTCGCCCGCGACGCGGACGGCGGCGGGAGCGCCTCGGTCGTGATCGACGCGAGCGGTGCGTCGATCGACTACGAGTGGATCACCGAGAAGACGGTGTCCCTCACTGTCGATCGCGGGTCATCCGCAGAGGCGGCATGGGTCGGGCAGTGGGCCTTCACCTTCACCGATCCGCAGGGGGCCTCTTCCGATCGGCGTTCGAAGACGAACCTGCACATCAGCGGCGATCTGGCACCGATCTGGACGAACGGAACGGGCGTCGTGCTGCACGCGGGCGAGACGGTCGAGGGTGCGGTCTTCGCGCTGGTCGGCCGGGGCGGGGCTGCGGTCGATCCGTCGTCGATCCTCGGCACGATGCGGTACACCGCGACGCTGCAGGACGCGGAGGGAGCCGTCGTCACGGTCCTCGAGACCGAGGACAAGACGGCCATCGGGCGACCGATCGCGCTGCCTCTCACCGATGCGGCCGTCGGGTCGGGGCTCCTCACCCTGCGCCTAGAGGTGACCACCGGATCCGCCACGGCCGCCGACGGCGCCGTCGTGCCCGGGACCGCTCTCGATCCGAGCGTGGTGGCGCAGCGGGTCTCGATCGAGCCGCCCGCCGCGTACCCGACCTTCGCAGAGCGCGTCGACTTCGGAGGGGTCGAGGGGCCGGTCGATCAGCAGGCCGTTCTGCCGCTCGCGGGCGACGGCTGCGCTTGGCTGACCCCGGAGTCGGCCGATGTCGTCGCGTCGCCGCAGGGTCTCGGTGCCGTGAGGATCGAGTCGGAAGCCTCGTCCGCCGACTCGTGCGTCGACTCGGGCGCTGCGGGACTCCCGTTGAGGCTCAGCACCGAGCAGGGCGGCAACGGCGCGATCAACGGCACGATCACCGTGATGCTCGCCTCGTCGGACGGAAGCGGCCCGCCGATCGAGGTCGAGGTGCCGTTCACCGCGAGCCTCGCGCTGCCGCTGGATCCCCCGGTGTTCTGGGTCGCTTTCGCGATCACGCTCCTCATCGGCGTAGCGGCTCCGGTCGGTGTCCTCTACTTCGCGAAGTGGCTCGTCTCGGTCGTCCCGGCAAGGCCCCTCGTGGCGACGACGGTCCCGGTGGAGGTGTCGGACGGCACGGTGCTCCGCGGCGGCAGCCGCTTCTCCATCGTCCCGGAGGATCTCCGTGATGTGGTTCCGATCGGCGCGAGGGGCTCCCGCCGTGTGGTCACCGGCGAGGCGGTGCTGGTCGCCCGGGCGGGCGCCGCGCCGACCGAGGCGGGCTTCGTCCGCGTGGACCGCCCGGGTTGGTCGAGCGCTTCCGGCGCCTCGCCCTCGACCACCGCGAAGGGCACGACCGCGCGGCTCCCGCTCGCCGTCCACAACAACTGGGTCGTCTTCCACCAGCCGGGGCGCCGGGCAGGATCGGCCGAAGTCCTCCTGCTCATCGGAGGAACAGCCACACCGGCGCAGCGTGCCACTCTCGCGGACGATCTGAACGCGCGCCTCCCCGACATCCTCTCCCGTCTCGTCGCGGAGGAGCCGGAGTCCGACGTTCCTGCGGCCGAAGCGGGGAACTCGCCCTTCGGAGGCGGCGGTGCCGCGGAGACCGGAGGCTTCAGCAATTTCGGCTCCGGCCTCGGATCCACTGCGGCGCCGACCGCCGTGGCTTCCCCGCCCGTGGCGCCGGCACGTCCGGAGACGGATGACGGAGAGGCGCCTCCACGCTCGTCTCCCGACGCGAACCCCTGGGGGACCTTCTGATGCCCTCGTCCGCTCCGCTCGATCCCTCATCGAAAGAGGTCTGATCCATGTACAAGTTCCTGGTCGTCGGTTGCGGTGGCTCCGGCGGATCGACCCTCGCCTACATGATGGATCAGCTGCACTCCGAGCTGGCGCCGCTGGGCATCGACCGGATACCCGCCGGCTGGCAGTTCGTGCACATCGACGTGCCCAACGCGCCTCAGTCGACCGGATCAGCCGGGATAGGAAATGTGCGTGAGCAGGGTGGTTCGTACATCGGGACCGCCCCGAACGCTGGCAGTTACACAGTGCTCGACAATGCGCTGAGCACGAAGCTCGGGCAAGGCGGGGCTCTGGGCGAGTTCGCGACATGGGCGCCACGGAGTCCGGCTTCGATAACGGTTCCCATCGGCAGCGGTGCCGGCCAGTTCCGGGCTGTCGGGAGAGCGATCACTCTTCAGCGCGTGCCAGAGATTTTCTCGGGCCTTTCCACCGTCTTTCAGAATCTGAACACTGTCGAAGCCAATAACGAGATGGCAGAACTGCAGCGCAGGCTTCCTGGAGCGGGTGTCTTCGATCCCGCGGATCGTCCAGTCGTCCTCGTCGTCTCCTCAATGGCAGGAGGATCGGGCGCGAGCATGGCGCTCGATGTGTGCCGAATTCTCACGCGCGTGTCCGGCGTCGATCCGAACCTCGTGGGCGTGTTCATGGTGGCCCCCAACATTTTTGACTCCCTTCCCTCCGCCGCGAGGGGTGGTGTGCGAGCCAATGCCCTGGCGATGTTGGGAGAAATCGTTGCAACACAGACCGGGGCTGCGGGACCGCACGATACTGCGATTCTCGGGGCTCTGGGCCAGCTGCTGCCGAGGGCTGAGGAAAAGCCCTTCAAACGTGTCTTCCCCGTTGGTCGACTGGTCGGCGCAGAGCAGATCAAGTTCGGTGACGGTACTCCGAAGGCCGTGTATCGCGGGCTGGGCCGAGGCCTCGCGGCGCTGATGTCCAGCGGGACCGCTTCGGAGGAGTTCGTCGCATGGGACCTCGGGAACGTCGCCAACCCGACTCCCGCGAATCTTGACTTCCTCGGATGGGGCACTGATTCTGACGCGCTCGAATGGGGTGCATTCGGCTTCGCGAGTCTCTCGATGGGTCGGGACCGCTACCGGCATTACTCCGCTCAGCGATTGGCGCGTACCGCAGTTGATCGACTGAGGGAGGGCCATCTCCAGCCCGGGAACGACGCTTCGAGCACCGACCAATTACGTTCTCTCGTTGATTCGCAATGGAACCGGATCGCAGACGGAATCGGTCTTCCCTACTCCGAGCGGATGTATGCCCTTTCTACCCAGCAGGTGCTCGAGTGGTTCACCAGCGTAGCCTTCTCCCGTGGTGACGCCAGTGCTGCGGGGCGCCGCATCATCGATGAGACGTTCCTGCCCTACGTGCCGCCGCCGTCGACGACCGTAGCCCTATGGTTGCCGACCCTGAGTCAGTTCCTTGCAGAGCGTCGAGGGTTGATCGTCAGCGGTGCCTCCGAAGCGGCATTCCGGTGGGGTTTTCACTGGAGCGCACAGCTGCACGAAGGCGTTCTGCTTCAGGTGTCCGAAGCTGTTGAACGGTTCGGCCTGCCGTTCGCGCGAGAGATCGTCGATCGCACCGAGAAGCTCGTTCAGGACCAGATGTTGACGCACCTGGCCACCATGGCCGGGTACCAGGACGGCAATCTCGGACACGTGCCCCCGGTATTGGCACAGGAGCTCGCGTCCATGCGGGGGACTATCGCCAATGGTGGCGCTCTCGTTGAACGGCTTGCCGACCTCTTCCGTCAGCAGACGGTGAACACGGTGTACGCGAGGAGCGCCGACATCGCCCGGCTCGTCCTCCAGGCGCTCGTGTCGGACGTGCTGACACCCCTGCGACAGGCGCTCAGCGAGGGGATCCGAATCCTCGAGAACGCTGTTCACGCGGCGCCCACGGCGGGCGGTCTGGCGAATGTCGCAACCGTCGATTACTCGGCCTGGCCGTCAGATTCGGATCGTTCAGTACCTGCGAGATTCGGCGTGGCCGACAATGAGATCCTCCTGACGCCGTCAGCCGATTTCGATCCTCAGTACCAGAGCGACCTGCGAGCGGCAGTTGGGGAGGGGGCGGCTGACGTCACGTTCAGTGATGCCAGGGTGCGCGGAGCCCGGGCCGTGGTTAGCGGAAGTTGGCCGGTGGCGACGGGCGCCGAGGCGCCTGGCGGTCTGGTAGAACAGCTTGCAGAGTGGCGGCCCACCCTGTTCAACCGGGACCCGGTCGCAGGACTCCCGCTGACCCCGTCGCAGGGCCGTTATCGCTTCGCCGTGGCGCCACGCGACCTGCTTCACCGGGCACTGGCTTTCGTCAGCCGTCCCGGTGAGTCCTTCGGTGTCTTCTGTGCTCTTTCTCTTCGTGATTTCGCGGAAGGAACGGACCTGCCGCCGTCGGCTCTCCCGGATCGACATGCCGATCTCGTAGCGAAGTTCGGTGAAGCCCTCTCCCGCGCGCTTCCGCTGATCAGTATCGATCCCGATGGCGTCGACGCGATTCACGGTTCCCCTGTTCAGTATCGCTTCAAGTTCTCTGGGATCCCCTTCGAAGGATCGCCGGTAGTTGAAGCGCTGAGTGATGTGATCGCGTCCCGACCGAACATGGCGAGTGAGGTCGCTCCTACGTTCGTCAACGCCATCAACGCCGAGAGCACTCTGACCCGGATCGACATCTTCGGTTCGTACCGCAACTACTCGCCCCTCGTGTTCGAGGCTCTTCTGAAGCCTGTCGCAGAGCAATGGGCAGGGACCTCTCCTCAGGGTCGACTTGCGTTCTGGCAGTTGCGGCGAACACGACCGCTCCCCGCCTCGCTCCCCATGGGCGATCTCGAGCGTCGCGCGATGATCGCCGGCTGGTACGTCGGCCAGATGACGGGCCAGATCCGCATCCCGGAAGCGCCGTACGACACGGCGGTCGAGATCTGGGACCCCGAGGACGAGCGCTGGATGGCCTTCCCGCATCCGCTGCTGACTCCTCCATCGGAGTTCCTCGGTCGCCTGATCGACTGGCTGCCGGCCGTCCTGGAGTCGTACCTGCTGGCGATCTCGCGGGCGCTGGACGCACCGGTGATGACGTCGATGAAGCCGTACCGCCAGCTGCGTCGGCTCTCGGACGCCAACCCGGGAGGACCTGCGCGCGGGCTCATCGAGCGCTCCTCGGAGCGAGAGCTCGCGAACTGGCTCGCGACAGGGGCCACGCCCAGCGGCACGCCGTCGCGCATCGAAGGGGAGACCCCCGACGCCCGGCACGCTAACGCGCTCGCCTGGCTCGAGTCCATCCACGCCTTCACCACGACGAGCTTCACGCCTGGAGTGCCCGGTGCGGCACCGGGGGCCTACTCGACGATCGCCACGCGGCGGACCGCCTCGACCACGCCGATTTTCCGCGACCTGGCGCCGGACATCATCCTGGTCACCGAGGAGCTGCGGCAGACCCTCGATGCCGCGAGGACGCTGGCGGCCCGACCGGTGCCGGCCGCCCGGCTGCCCCAATCCGTCGACGGAGGCTTCGCCCCCGCCGACGCCCTCACCGCCATCCCTGAGCCCGACTTCGGAGCCTTCTGATGACGACGATCACAGTCCTCCTCGCCCCCGTCGGCCCACTGGCGGGCGTCAGGGACGTCTTGACCGACTGGTCCGCCGCCGGGATGGTCGACGAGTTCCACTGGGTCGAGCCGCAGATGATCGGACGGACGGGCATCTCCGCCCTCACCGTCCTTGACGGTGCTATCGAGGGCACGACGCTGAACGCCCTGGCAGGCGCGGGGCGCACCGAGCGCATCCGCCTGGTCTCGCTGGTTCCGGCGCTCACAGGAGTGAGGCCCGCCGGCGCCGCGGTCGAGCAGGAGCTCGCACAGTTCCTCGAGAGCTCGTTCGGACAGGCGCAGGTGGTCCGCGTCCGGGCGATCGTCGCGCGGGCGGGCGACTCCGCCACCGTGGCGGACCTCGCGGTGGACGGCTGGCACAACATCCTGCTCTCGCCCGAGGATTCGAGCGGGCCCGGGATGGGCCGGACCCGCCTCACTCCGACCGCTGATCCTCTCGAGCTGGGGATCCCCGCGGCCGCCGGTATCGCTGGACTCGTCGGTCTGTGGACGGGTATCGAGGGCTCCCCGCTCGACGACGAGAACCTCGCCTACGGTCAGCTGGCGCGGATGTCGCGGTCGTACTACCGACGACTCGGGACGGCGGAGCTGGAGGGCGCATTGCGTCGCGAGGTGCTGTCGATGGAGCGGGGGCTCCCGCTCCCGACGCAGTTCGGATCGGCGGCGACCTATGTCGAGGACGCTCCGCTCGCGACCCGGACCATGTCCGAACAGCTCTGGGAGCGGCACCCCGGTGTCCTCCGCGGACCTCGCGACTCGACGCCGCCGCAGAAGACCAAGCAGATCGGCGCGTGGGACGCGGTGAAGATGCTCTTCGGATTCGTGCTGGCAGCTCTGCGCAACGCTCCGAGGGCCTGGCTCGCAGCCGTGGTCAACCGGGTGCGCGCTGACGCGGCGGCGGCGGTGCACGGCCTCGTCTTCGGCGGTGCTCCTTCGGCGTACGCCGTGGTCGTGAAGGGAGTGACGGCCGACGGCATGCCCGCGAGCTGGCTCGACTACGGCGGTGCCGCCGCGTCGATCGACAGGATCCTCGACGAGCAGGGCGGCGCCCGGCGCGACCACGAGGCGCACGCCGACCTCTCGGCGCTGTGGCAGGACTACGTCGCCGCCTCCCTGACGCTCGCCGACGGCGGTGAGCGCGTCACCGGTCTCACTCCGGTGCAGATCGGAGCTCAGCGGGGTGTGCTCCGGCGCCCGGGCGGCATCGTGCCCGGAGCCGATCAGGCCTTCGACGGAGTGCCTCCGCACCTCGCGGCGACGGTGGGGCTGCCGGCAGCGGAGCCCTTCGACGTGCTCGGCGTCTACGCGCTCGAGCAGCGCCTCCGCTTCGTTGCCGAGCAGCCGGCGGTCGGCGTCGCCGCCGCGACCGCTCTGCAGGCCCTCGGGACGTGGAAGGCCGAGCACGGCGACAGCTTCGCCGCCCGGGTGGGTACGCGGATCGGCGAGAGCTTCTTCGCCGTGACTCTCGAGATCCGCACGCTCCTCGAGGACATCCGCCGGGCCGCCAGCGCGGACGACATCCTCACCTCCGTGCAGGCTCAGCAGAAGCGTCTCGCGTCGACGACTCGCATCCTCGTGATCGTGTTCACCGCCCTCCTGGTGGTGACGGGCGTCCTCCTCGCGACCGGTGTGATCGGAGTGACGATCGGACTGATCCTGCTCGGCTCGATCCTCCTGGTCGGATTCGCGACCACTCTGATCGTGTTCCTCCGGGGGCAGCGCGAGCTGTTCCGGCTGATCAACGCCAGGACCGAACTCCTGGCGCGGGAGGAGCTGGCCCGGCGGAATCTGCGTCACGCCGTCCGCGATGCGCGACGCCTCACCGACGCCTACGGGCAGTTCCTCGCGTGGTCGCGCGTGGTCGGGACGATCCTCGCGGCGCCCTTCGGCCGTGCGGAGGAGTCGGCACTCGCGCCGGACGTCGACGTCGCCGACCTCCCCCAGTCGGTGCGCCTGGGCGCGGGCGTGGTGGATCCCGCCGCGGTCGGCAGTGCCGCCATCGAGCTGCGCCGGGACATCTTCGCGATCGGCTGGCTCGATCAGTGCTGGACCGCCGCGCTCGCCGGCGCTCCCCGCCAGATCGGTCCCCGCGGCGTCGAGATCGAGGCGGACGCCCGCGCTCTCTACCGTCAGTCGGGCGGAGGCGAGGACAGCCTGCTCCCGCTCTGGACCGCAGCGCTCAGCGCTCACGGCGTCGACGGCTCCGTCGGCGATGCGACCTGGGCGAGGGTCCTGCAGGATCTCGACGGGCCGCGGTCCGCGATCGCCGACCGTCTGCTCGCGTCGGTGTCCGACGCACGTCTGGCCGGAGGCGCACCTGTGCCGTACGCGAGGTTCCTCGCCGACACGGACTCGCCCTCGCGCCTGCTCGGTGACCGGCTCGACGACGGCCTGCTCACCGACTCGGCGCGCGCCTCTGGTGCGAGCGCCGTGGAGCGTCCCGACTCGAGGATCGGCCGACGCGGACTCAGCCGCATCGTCGCCCTGACCGAGCTCACCGCGTCGATCCCGGCATACGAGTTCCTCGTCCACCGTGCTGCCGGCCCGCGCAGGGTGTCGGACGTCGGTCTGGACGGCGCTCGGGAGTGGGCGTCAGCACCGGTCGTCGCCGCTCCCGCGGCGATCCCCGAGCCGACGGCCGCGGACGTCCCCGACCTGTTCGACGGGATGCCGTTCTGATGCCCGCGATCCTGGTCGACCCGGTGGAGGTGCACGATGCCTGACGCGCACGAGGCGAGACGACTGCGCTTCCTCACCTTCTGGGCCGAGGAGGCGGCGGGTCGCGGTCACCGGACGCCGCCGTTCGACGAGCTCCGGCGCATCGCGCTCGCGGGCTCGATGCCTCCCGACTCGAGCTCGTCGGCGCGCCAGTGGCAGCCGACCATCGAGTACCTCCTGAAGCAGGAGCGCATGGGGGCGAACGACCCCCAGGACTCGCTGCCGAGCCGGCTGCTCGAGCCGACCGGCGAGGGGGCGCCCGACGAGCAGCCGGCTCGGCAGCGAGTCCTGGGGGTCGTTC
>NZ_PSVY01000023.1:0-53995 GCF_002932635.1 Rathayibacter sp. AY1D1 | reverse complement strand
GTCCCGTCCCGTCCCGTCCCAGGAGGACCGATGCCGTCCCGCCCCGCCCGCACCACCGGCATCGTCCTCGCCGCCCTCGGACTCGTCGCCGTCGTCCTCGCGATCGTGCTGCTCGTCCGGCCCGCCGGCGGGGGAGCGTCCGGCGCAGCCACGGCGTCCGCGGGCCCGTCCTCGGCGCCGTCCGGGACCGCTCCGGCGACGTCCGCCGCTCCCGGCTCCGCGGAGGCGGCCGACGGCGCCGCCGCCTCCGCGCCGACGGCCTCCGCCGCATCGTCCGACACCGAGCCGGGCACCGCATCCGACGCTCCTCCCGTGATCGTCTCCTTCGCCTCCACCCCCGCCTCGGTCGACTGCGAGGGCGACCGCACCGCCTCCGTCCCGCTCGCCCTGTCGTGGGAGACGAGCGGAGGTGCCACCGCCCGCCTGGCCGTCGGTACCACCGACGCGAGCGCGGGCGAGCCCGTCGACCTCGCGGCGTCCGGCTACACCGCCGTCACCGCCGACTGCCGCGACTCCGAGACCCTGATCACCCTCGCCGTCCTCGCTCCCGACGGCACCACCGCCCAGCGCACCCTCGTCGTCCCCGCCTCCTGAGCCGCTCCGCCCGCGTGGAGGCGGTCACGGAGGCGTCGAGCGGCCCCGGCACGGCAGAATGGGACACGATGACCTCCACACCCCCTCCGCTCGGCCTGCTCCTCGACGTCGACGGGCCCATCGCGAGCCCCGTCACGCGCACGATCTCGATCCCCGAGATCGCCGACGACCTCGTCACCCTGGCCAACGCCGGCATCCCGATCGTGTTCAACACGGGCCGCTCCGACGCGTTCCTGCGCGAGCGGGTCCTGCCCGCGCTCCTCGAGCGCGGCGTCTCGGCCGAGGCCCGCATCGTCTGCGTCTGCGAGAAGGGCGCCGTCTGGTTCACCGTCGACTACCGCGGCACCTCGGAGCCGATCGTCGACGAGTCGCTCGCGATCCCCGAGCCGGTGGCCCGCGACCTCGAGCGGATGATCCGCTCCGACTACGACGACCTGGTCTTCTTCGACGAGACCAAGCGCGCCATGGTCTCGGCCGAGCAGCTGGTCGACCTGCCGAGCGAGGACTACCTCGAGCGCCAGCTCGTCTTCGACGCCGACGCCCTGCAGATCATGACCGCCGCGGGCCTGGGAGTCGAGCGCCGCGGCATCCGGTACCCGAACGAGGAGGGGACGGTCGACTTCCGCATCGACCCGACCGTCATCTCGACCGACATCGAGTCGAACCGGCTCGGCAAGGACCTCGGCGCCCAGCGCGCCGTGGAGCTGCTCGGAGCGACCGGCGCGATCCCGCAGCGCTGGCGCACGGTCGGCGACTCCCGGAGCGACTACGCGATGGCCGACTGGCTGTTCGAGCACGCCTACGACGTCGCCCACGTCGATGTGCGGCCCGCAGAGGGCGTGCCCGAGAAGCCCTACCCGGTCCTCGTCGTCGACGGAGCCGTGAACGACGCGGCCGGCGCCGCCGTGCTCCGCCGCTGGACGGAGCTCGTCGCCGACGAGACGACGCCCGAGGTCGGCGGCGCGATCTCGCTCCATGCCCGGAGCTGATCCGCAACCCTCGTCCCTCGTCGCTCAGGCCCGTTAGCGTTCGAGCATGAGAATCGCAGTCACCGGTGGATCCGGCAAGCTCGGCCGCCACGTCGTCACCCGCCTCCGCGCCTCCGGGCACGAGGTCTTCAACCTGGACCGTGCGGGGGACCGCGGCGCGGGCTTCGTCCGCATCGACATCGCCGACTACGGCCAGGTCGTGGACGCGCTGCAGTCGGTGAACGACCAGTACGAGGGCATCGACGCGCTCGTGCACCTCGCCGCGATCCCCGCGCCGGGCCTCGTGCCCGACGTCGCCACGTTCCACAACAACATGATCGCGACGTTCAACGCGTTCCACGGAGCGATCCGTGCCGGCATCCGCAACGTCGTCTACGCCTCCAGCGAGACCGTGCTGGGCCTGCCCTTCGACGTCCCGCCGCCCTACATCCCGGTCGACGAGCAGTACCCGGCGCGCCCGGAGTCGGTCTACTCGCTCACCAAGCACCTCGAGGAGCAGATGGCGATCGAGCTGTGCCGCTGGCACCCGGACCTGAAGATCACGGGCCTGCGCTTCTCGAACGTCATGGACGAGGCCGACTACGCCGAGTTCCCGTCGTTCGACTCCGACGCGCTGCTGCGCAAGTGGAACCTCTGGGGCTACATCGACGGACGCGACGGAGCGCAGGCGGTCGAGAAGGCGCTGCTCGCCGAGACGACCGGGTTCGACCGCTTCATCATCGCCGCGGCCGACACCGTGATGACGCGCCCCAACGCCGAGCTGGTGGCCGAGGTGTTCCCCGGCGTCGAGCTGCGCGGCGACCTCGGGACAACCGGCACCCTGCTCTCGATCGACCACGCCCGCGAGGTCCTCGGCTACGCCCCCGAGCACTCCTGGCGCGACTCGCAGCAGGGCTGACCCGCGGGCCCGGCGCATCGGGATCCGCGCTGTTCGTCGGTGGGGTGGATCCCGATACGCGGGCTGCGCCCGCTCCTCGATCAGCAGGGGTGCGGTCGGCCCGTGACCGTGCCGGTCGAGGAGCGGCAGCGCGGCGTCTCGAGACCCGCCCTGTTCGTGCGCGGCTCGGCTCGCCGCCCCACGCACGAGCGCGCCCGGTCCGCAGGATGACTGCAGGCCGGGCGCGCTCCATGGAGCCGAGGATCAGCTCGGGATGTAGTTGAAGGTGTCGGGGTCGGGGCCGGTGCGGTGGCCGCGGTCGAGCGCCGTGATGTCGGTCATCGCCTCGTCGTCGAGCTCGAAGTCGAAGAGGGCGAAGTTCTCCTCCACGCGCTTGCGGGTGACCGACTTCGGGAAGACGATGTCGCCGCGCTGGATGTGCCAGCGGAGCACGACCTGCGCCGGGCTGCGGTCGACGTTGCGCGCGATGCGGGTGATGGTGTCGTCGTCGAGGACGAGGCCCTGCGCGATCGGCGACCAGGCCTCGGTCGCGATGCCGTGCTCGGTGCCGTAGGCGCGGAGCTCCTGCTGCACGAGGTAGGGGTGCACCTCGATCTGGTTCACGGCCGGGACGATGGTCGCCTCGGCGCGGAGCCGGTTGAGGTGGTTGGTCTGGAAGTTGGAGACGCCGATCGCCTTCGCCTTGCCGCTGCGGTAGATCTCCTCCATCGCCTTCCAGGTCTCCAGGTAGTCGCCCACGTTCGGGAGCGGCCAGTGGATGAGGAAGAGGTCGACGTAGTCGAACTTCAGCTCGCCGAGGGTGACGTCGATCGCGGCGAGAGCGTCCTCGCGGGCGTGGAAGCCGTTGTTGAGCTTGCTGGTCACGAAGACCTCGGAGCGGTCGAGGCCGGAGGCGCGGACGGCCTCGCCGACGCCCGCCTCGTTGCCGTACATCTCGGCGGTGTCGATGTGGCGGTAGCCGACCTCGAGGGCCGCCAGGGTCGCGTCCTTGGTCTCGGCCGGGTCGATCTGGAACACGCCGAAGCCCAGCTGCGGGATCTCCACGCCGTTGTTCAGGGTGATCGTGGGGACCGTTGCGGTGTCGTCGCTCATGAGCGAGTACGTCCTTTCGTCGGGGCGAGGGCGCAGTGGAGCCGCGCCGTCGTGCCTCCAGTCCATCGCCTGCGGCTCCCAGCATCAACCCCTTGCGCGCTCGGCGGACATCCAGCTTCTCCGCGGAGGAGGAGTCGGATCCCCCGACCACAGGTGTGCCCTCCCGGGAACGCCGAAGGCCCCCGGCACGGATGCCGGGGGCCTTCGGGGAGCGCGACTTACGCGCGGGACTTGCGGCCGACGATCGCGCCGTAGATGAGGAGGACGACGATCGCACCGACGACGGAGACGATGATGCTCACGATGTTGATGCCGTTGACGGCGTCCTGGATGCCGAACAGCGTGCTGAGGAAGCCGCCGAGCAGCGCGCCCACGATGCCGAGGACGATCGTGATGATCCATCCGCCGCCCTGCTTGCCCGGGAGGATGAGCTTGGCGAGCGCCCCGGCGATGAGGCCGAGGATGATCCAGCTGATGATGCCCATGATGTTTCTCCTTCAGTTCGTGCTCGATCGGCCGTTCCGATGCGAGCGGAGACACCGGCGGGCCGGTGTCCGGTGAGTCGTGGAAGCGGGGGTCAGCGGAGGCGGCGCTGCACCTTGTCGCGGGCCTTGCTCGCGATGGCGGTGAGCTGCTTGGCCTCGCGCTTGGAGGTCTTCTTGAGCTTCTTGCGGGTCTTCTTCGTGGCCGGGTCGTTCCACACGCCGAGTGCGAGGTGGCGCAGCTCTTCGTAGCGGCCACGGCCGGCGCGGGAGCCGAACACGTAGGCGGTGAAGGCGACCAGTGCCAGCAGGACGAGGCGGGGATTCATGCGGTGACCCTTCCATCGGAGAGCACCGGGTCGTGCTCGACACCCATTTGACTCTCCTGCGCAATCCGTGACAAACCACGGCCCGACCATTGACAGGGACCCCTCGCATCGTGTTCCGCGTGCGCGTGTACCCGATTCAGCCGCAGGCCGGAGACGTCTCGGACGGGAAGCGAGCGTGGAGGTAGTGGCCGTAGCCGCCCTCGACCCGGTTGTCGCGGCGGCCGGAGGTGACCACCTCGCCGCGGTCCGTCGCTCCGACCCGGGCGCCGCTCGCGCGCAGCCGCTCGACGAGCAGGACGTCCTCGTGCAGCGGCTCCCGGCCGAAGCCGCCCGCCGCGAGGTATGCGCTCGCGCGGACGCCGAGGTTCGCGCCGTGGATGCTGCCGATCGACTCCTCCCGCGCGCGGACGTCTCGCCAGCGCGAGTAGGCACCGGGGGAGAGGTCGGCCGGGTCGGGCCGGACCGTGCCGAGCAGCGCGTCGTGCCGTCGGGAGTGCTCGACGTGGGCGGCCAGCCAGTCGCGGGGGACCACGGTGTCGGCGTCGGTGTTGGCGATCCACACCTGCTCGAGCGGAGCAGCGACGGAGGAGAGGGCGTGCGCGATCCCGGCGGAGCGGGCGGCGCCGACTCCGCAGCGGGCGAGCTCCAGCACCTCGGCGCCGGCGGCACGGGCCCGCTCGACGGTCGCGTCGGAGCAGCCGTCCGCGGCGACCACGAGGCGCATCCCGATTCCGGGCGCCCGATGGGCGAGGTGGGTCGCGCTCGCCCGGACGGAGGCGATCAGGCCGCCGATCCGCTCCTCCTCGTCGAGGGCCGGGACGACGACCAGCACCTGCGCGAGCCGGCTCACACCAGCCCCGTCCGGCGGGCGACCGAGCGGGAGTCGCGGGCGTGGACCTCGAGCAGGACGTCCTCCTCCTCGTGGCGGGCGAGGCGGTGCAGGCCCAGCTCCGCCACGGCGGACTGCACGGCGTCGCCGTCCAGAGCGAGCCCCTCGATCGGATGCCGCCAGTGCACGGTGACGAGCTCCCCCGCGGGGGCGAGGGCGTCGCGGATGGTGCGCAGCACGCCGGGGAGGGCGTCGCCGAGGTAGTAGCCGACCTCCGAGAGCACGACCAGGTCGAACGGACCCTCCGGCACGCCGCGGGTGATGTCGTGGTGCTCGACCCGCACGTGCTCGAGCGGAGCGAGGCGGCGGGCGGCGCGCTCGACGGCGGCGCTCGACACGTCGATCGCCAGCAGGCGGTCGGCCCGGTCGGCCAGCGCCTCGGCCAGCACGCCGATCGAGGCGCCGATCTCCAGCACGGAGCCGTAGCGCTGCTCCGGCAGGCTCGCGAGGGTCAGGGCGCGCTTGCGCTGCTCGTACCAGCGGCTCGTGTACCCCCACGGGTCCTCGTGGCGGGCGTACAGCTCGTCGAAGTAGCTCATGCGATCCTCACCAGCCGGTCGTCCCCGGTGAAGGTGCGCAGGAAGAGCGGATGGAGCACCGGACCGGTCCCGTCGGGCCCGGGGCGGGTCTGGCTGGGATAGCGGGAGCGGGCACGGCGGGTGCGCTCGAGCAGCTCGTCGTCGAGCGGCAGGCGCACGAGGTCGCCCCACGGCACCTCGGGGTCCTCCGGGACCGCCCAGTGCCACAGCCAGATCGGCGCGGCGAGCAGCGGCTGCCCGAGCCCGCGCGCGACCTCCGCGCAGATCTCGCCGACCACGCGGTGGTCCCGGTGCCCGTCCCCGGTCCAGGTGGAGAGGAGCAGGACGGTCCCGGGGGCGCCGGCCGCCCGCTCGCGCACCTCGCGTGCGATGCGCTCGTGGTGCTCCGGGGTCGCCGAGTCCGGCACGTCGAGGAAGGCGAGCCCGATGCCGGGGCCGAGCTCAACCAGGGCGTCCGAAGCCTCCCGCCGGCGCTCGGCAGCGAGGTCCGCGTCCCGCTCCCCGTGGGCCGCGGCTCCGTCGGTCACGACGACGACGTCGACCGCGATCCCGCGCCGACGCGCGAGCGCGATGGTGCCGCCGCAGCCGAGGGTCTCGTCGTCGGCGTGCGCCACGACCACCAGGACGCGCCGGATCCCGTCGGGCAGGGTCAGCTCCGGGAGGCGGTCGCGGCGGCCGTCCGCGGTCCAGCGCTCGAGAGGAGTGCCTTCGAGGCGCCCGTCGAAGGGCCGGCTCACCAGGAGGCCGCCTCGCCCGAGGCGAGCACGGCGCGGCCGAGAGCGGCGTCGTCGCGCTCGGCGTGGTGCTGGCGGACGTAGAGCGCGAGGTCGGCGACGCGCTTGGCGTGCTCGGCGTCGAGGGCGAGCGGAGCCGGGCCGAGCGCGCGGCCGGCGCGGAGCAGGATCTCCTCGACCGCTCCGGCGACGCTCGCCCGCACGCGCTGGGCGAGCAGTGAGCCGCGGGGGCCGTCGGCCTCGCCCGCGTCGACCGCCGCGGCGGCCTCGTCCAGCACCCGGCGCGACGCGGAGAGCGCCGTGTCGATCGCTCCGAGGTGGGCCAGGAGGTGCGGGTCCTCGCGTCGGGCTGCCGCCGCCGCGACGGCCGCCGCGACTCCGAGGGCTCCGCCGTGCCAGCAGGCGGCGACGCCGATGCCGCCCCAGGCGAAGCCGGGCCGCGAGAGGTACCAGCCGACGTCGCCTACGGGGACGGCGCGGGTGCCGGAGAAGCGGACCGGTCCGCTGGGCACCTCCGTCAGGCCCCGCGCGTGCCAGGCGTCCTGCTCCGGCGTCGCCGACCCGTCCCGCAGCGCCACGGCGAAGAGGCGGCGCTCGCCGGAGGCGTCCCCGACGTGGGCGGTGACGAGGGCGGCGTCGAGGCGGTCGGCCAGCGAGCACCAGGGCTTCACTCCGTCGAGCAGCCAGTCGCCGTCGCTCTCGCGCGCGACCAGAGGATCCCCGCCGCCCTCGGCCGCGAAGACCCCCCAGGCGGCGTCGGCGGCGACTCCGAGTCCGGACGGGTCGAGCTCCGCCTCGCCGAGGATCGCGAGAGCGTCGAGGTGCGGCTCCACCGCGCGCGCGACGCCGAGGTCGTGCCGAGCCAGGCGCTCGAGGAGACCGTGCAGCTCGGCGGTGCGACCGGTGCCGGGCCGGGGCGCGTCGGCGCTCAGACCGCGCGCGAAGCCGAGCGCGCCGTCGACGTCGTGGGGGAGGAGAGAGGAGGAGTGCTGGTCCATCGCCTCCGAAACTACGCAGTCGAGCGGGCGGCGTCCGGCGATTGTCCCCGAACGGACGGGGTGCTAGGCGTCAGATGTCGAGGTCGTTGATCCTGTGCAGGAGAGAGGCGAAGAGCTCGACGTCGGCGAGCGCCCAGCTGCGCAGCTCCTCGTGCATCAGCGCCTGGTTCGAGCTGCGGATCTCGCGCAGCCGCGCGGCGGTCGCCGGAGTCACCGAGAGGATCGTGGCGCGGCCGTCCTGCGGGTCGGGGGTGCGCTCGAGGAAGCCGAGGCGGTCGAGCGCCGTGATCTGGCGGCTGAGCGCCGACTTGTCCATCTCGAGGAGCTCGGCCAGCACGCCCGAGTGCACGGGTCCGCGGCGCTCGAGCGCCGAGATCGTCTTGTAGCCCAGCGGCGTCAGCTCCGGGTGGAGCCGCTCGGCGTAGGAGCGCATCGCCGCCCGCACGCGGTTGAAGAGGGTGCTGAGCTCGCCCTCCACCGAGGCGATCGCGGAGTCGACGTCGCGGGCGGAGTCGGGGGTCGGGCCGGTCATGCCTCCAGCATCCCGCGCGCGGGCCCTCCTCCTCGACTTGCGCCCGCGCGCCGCGATGACGTACGCTTCCCGAAGCCAAAGACCGCCGGTTTCCGGTGTGCGCACGAGCAGGGCCCCGGCCCCGCGGATCGCCACCGGACGAAGGATTCGCGAAGCGAATTGCCCGCGCAGGTGCACGAGTTCAGTTCCGCCTCACCGCGATCCCGAAGCTCCGCGCCCCTGTGCCGGAGCTTTTTTCTTTGCCTGCCTTCGGGCTACCGGCACGAGAATTCACAGGAGTAGCCATGGCGAACAAGGAAGCCTCGGTTGCCGAACTCACGGAGAAGTTCCAGAGCTCGACGGCCGTTCTGCTGACCGAGTACCGCGGTCTCACTGTTGCTCAGCTCAAGACGCTGCGCAAGGACATCAGTGAGCACGCAACCTACGCCGTGGTGAAGAACACGCTGACCAAGATCGCGGCGAACAACGCCGGTATCTCGTCCTTCGACGACGAGCTCGCTGGCCCCTCGGCCATCGCGTTCGTGCACGGCGACCCTGTCGCCGTCGCGAAGTCGCTGCGTGCCTTCGCCAAGGCAAACCCTCTCCTCGTGGTCAAGGGCGGTTACTTCGACGGTAACCCGCTGACCGCAGAAGAGGTGGGCAAGCTCGCCGACCTCGAGTCCCGCGAAGTTCTGCTCGGCAAGCTCGCCGGCGCCTTCAAGGCCTCGCTGTTCGGCGCCGCATATCTGTTCAACGCTCCGCTCTCGAAGGCCGTTCGCACGGTCGAGGCGCTGCGCGAGAAGCAGGAGTCCGCGAGCTGACGTCTTCCCCTTCCGGGAAGCAGTGCGCGCGCGGTTCGTAGACAAAGAAAAACAAGGAGAAAAATCATGGCAAAGCTCACGCAGGACGAGCTCATCGAGGCCTTCAAGGAGCTCACGCTCATCGAGCTCTCGGAGTTCGTCAAGAAGTTCGAAGAGGTCTTCGAGGTCACCGCTGCGGCGCCCGTCGCCGCCGCCGGTGTGGCCGGCCCGGCCGCCCCCGCCGAAGAGGTTGAGGAGCAGACCGAGTTCGACGTCGTGCTCGAGGCCGCCGGCGAGAAGAAGATCCAGGTCATCAAGGAGGTGCGCGCCCTCACCAGCCTCGGCCTCGGTGAGGCGAAGGCGCTCGTCGACGGTGCCCCCAAGGCGGTCCTCGAGGCCGTCAACAAGGAGCAGGCCGAGAAGGCCAAGGCTCAGCTCGAGGGCGCCGGCGCGACCGTCACCGTCAAGTAATCCCCTTCACCCGTCGCGGGTGCCGGCTCCGGTCGGTCGCTCGTCAGGGTGACGCAGGCACGCCTGCAGACGCAGGGCGTCGTCTTCTCGGAGGCGGCGCCCTTCGTCGTTCCCGGCCGTTGGAGGCGCGCGCCCCTAGGATTGGAGCGTGACTGCTCACGATCTGCTCGCCGGGCTCCCCGCCCGCGACGTCCCGCCCAGCGAGGTCTCGCTCAGCGAGCTCCTGAGCGACTTCGTCTCGGTGACGCACCGGATCACCCGCCTCGCCGCCCAGGCGACCGGCAACCAGGAGTCGCAGGCCGTCTGGCGCACGCTCTCGGTGCTCCTCTCGATGGGCCCGATGCGCCTGGGGGAGCTCGCCTCCCAGAGCCGCGTCTCGCAGCCCACGATGACCAAGATCGTGAAGAACCTCGTCGAGACCGGCTGGCTCGACCGGATCGCCGATCCCCTCGACGCGCGCGCCTGGCAGATCCGCCTGGCTCCCGCCGGCGCGGACGCGCTGAACGCCTGGCGGACCGACCTCGGCGACGCGCTGACGCCGATCTTCGCCGATCTCACCCCCGAGGACCGCCGCGTCCTCGAGCGCGCCGTCGAGATCATGCACGAGCGCCTCGTCGTCGGCCCGCGGGACTGACCCCTCCCGCGCGGTTCCGCCGCGCGGCACACTGGTCGCGTGCAGATGCGACTCGAGCTCGTCCCCCTCCCCGTCGGCGACGTCGACCGCGCGGTCGCCTTCTACACGGAGGTGATGGGCTTCCACCTCGACCACGACGTGCGGCCCTCCGCCGCGATGCGCGTGGTCCAGCTCACCCCGCCCGGCTCGGCCTGCTCGATCGTGGTCGGCAGCGGGATGGGCCCCGGTCCGGAGGAGGGCGTCGTCCGCTCCCTCCACCTCGTCGTCGACGACATCGCCGCCGCTCGCGCGGAGCTCGTCGGCCGCTCGCTCGAGATCAGCGAGGTCCAGGACCTGGGCGGCGTGCAGTACGCGTACTTCGCCGATCCGGACGGCAACACCTGGGCGCTCCAGGAGATCGGGAGCAGGACGCCCCCGGAGTGAGTCAGTCCTCGGGCCAGCGGACCCGGGCGTCGACGTCCGGGTGCTTGCGCAGCCAGGCCGCGACGAAGGGGCAGCGCGGGACGACCGTGCCGCCCGCCTCCGTGATCGCGGTGACCGCGGCCCGCGCGAGGATGCTCCCGAGGCCGTGGCCCTCCCACGCGTCGTCGACGACGGTGTGGGTGAGCGTCACCTCGTCGCCCTGGCGGGTGTACGCGGCGAAGCCGGCCGTAGTGCCGCCGACCTCGATCACGAAGCGGGACCGCTCGGGGACGTCGCGGACAGTGGGGGTGTCGGAGTCGCTCATGCTCCGATTCTCGCTCCCCGCGGCGCCGAGGTGCTGGTGCGGATCACCAGCGAGGCGGGGATCAGCGTGTGGCGGGCCGGGGGAGGGGGCTCGCCGCGACCGAGGGCGGCCAGCGCGTCCAGCACCAGCGCGACCGCGAGCTCGCCCTGCTGGCGCGGGTCCTGGCGGATCGAGCTGAGACCGAAGAGCTCGGCGAGGGGGTGGTCGTCGATCCCGATGACGGAGACGTCCTCGGGCACCGAGAGGCCGAGCTCGCGCGCCGCGAGGATGATCCCGATCGCGATCTCGTCGGAGGCGGCGAAGATCGCCGTCGGCCGGGTGCGCGGGTCGCCGAGGACCTGCCGTCCGGCGCTGTGCCCGCCGGGGATGTCGAAGGTGGTGGGCACGATGTCCTGCGCGCCCGGCTCGAGGCCGGCGGCCGCGAGCGCCTGGCGGAAGCCGTCGCGGCGCTGCGTATGGACGTGGAAGTCCATCTCCTCCTCCGCGAGCCCGCCGATGTGGACGACCCGCTCGTGGCCGAGGGAGAGCAGGTGCTCCGTGGCGAGGCGGGAGGCGGCGACGTCGTCGATGCTGAAGGTGGGGATGCCGGGGAGCTCGCCGCCGATGCCGACGATGGGCTTGCCCAGGGCGAGGAGCGCCTCCGTCTCGTGCGGCGAGATCTCGAGCGTGACGGCGACGATCGCGTCGACGCGCTTGCGGACGAGGTAGTACTCGAACACGCTCCGGCGGGCGTCGAGGTGCTTGTCGATGTTGTAGAGGAGCAGGTCGTAGCCGGCGGCGAGCAGGGCGCGCTCGATGCCCTCGATGATCCCGGCGAAGAACCACTGGTTGATGATCGGGATGATCACGGCGATGTTGTTGCTGCGGCCGGTGACGAGGCTGGAGGCGTTGGCGGAGACGACGTAGCCCAGGCTCGTCGCGGCGCGCTCGACGCGCTGCTTCGTCCCCGCGGAGACGTAGCCCCGGCCGCTGAGCGCGCGCGAGACCGTCGCCTTCGACACTCCTGCGAGCTCGGCCACCTCTTCGATGCCTGGCACGGCGTTCCTCCCGACCGTCCGGCCTCGATGCTGGAAACGGTTCCAGGAAGTTATACCCCGCCCGGCGGCCGGGCGTCGCGCCGAGATCGATCTCCGCTCGGCCCCGGCCCGGCGATCGCTGTTCTGACGCCGAATCGTTATCTCAGAGAGCGCTCTATCATCGGCGTTGTGCTTTCATCGTTCTTGTGGAAAGGTTTCCCTCCGTGGGAGCCCACCCACACGAATCCGGTGATCCGCTCGGAGTTCCTCCTGGCATCGCCATCACCAGCATCCGAGTCGTCGCGGCACACGCTTCGAGCCGCCACAGCCTCCCGATCCCGATCGGCCAGGAGCGGCCTGCTCGGCTGGTTCCACCACTCAATGAGGAGGAAGAATGCGGTCATCCCTGCACCGCCGTATCACCGTCCCGGTCGCCGTTCTGGCAGCGGCCGGCATCGCACTCGCGGGCTGCTCCAGCAGCAGTGACCCCAACGACCCGAACGCCGGCGGCGGCAGCTCGGCCGGCACGGTCGGCACCGCCGACGGCGTCGTCAACGTCTACGGCACCATCAACGGCGACGAGGCCACCCTTCTCGAGCAGTCCTGGGCGGACTGGGAGAAGGAGAGCGGCATCGAGATCAAGTACACGGGCGACAAGGAGTTCGAGAAGCAGATCGGCATCAAGGTCCAGGGTGGCGACACCCCCGACCTCGCGATCTTCCCGCAGCCGGGTCTGCTCGCCGACACCGTCGCCTCCGGCAAGGTGCAGGAGCTCCCCGAGGGCGCCCTCGCCAACGTCAAACAGAACTGGTCCGAGGACTGGCAGAAGTACGGCCAGGTCGACGGCACCCAGTACGGCGCGCCGCTGATGGCGTCCGTCAAGGGCTACATCTGGTACTCCCCGGCCAAGTTCAAGGAGTGGGGCGTCTCCGTTCCCACGACGTGGGACGAGATGGAGGCGCTCGGCAAGACGATCGCCGAGAAGACCGGCGGACCGTCCTGGTGCGCGGGCTTCAACTCCGGTGAGGCCTCCGGCTGGCCCGGAACCGACTGGATCGAGGACGCCGTCCTCCGCGAGGCCGGCCCCGACGTCTACGACTCCTGGGTCGCGGGCGACACCCCCTTCACCGACCCGGCCATCAAGTCCGCGTTCGACTCCGTCGGATCGATCCTCCTCGACCCGACCCTCGTCAACGCCGGCTACGGCGACGTGAAGTCGATCAACTCCACCGCCTTCGGCGACGTCGCCCAGAACATGGCGAACGGCACCTGCGCGCTGACCCACCAGGCCTCGTTCTTCGAGGGCTTCCTGACCTCGGCCGGCGCCAACGTGGCCGAGGACGGCGACGTGTGGGCCTTCCTCACCCCGCCGGTCAAGGCCGACGACGCCCAGGCCGTCACCGGTGGTGGCGAGATGGTCGCCGCGTTCTCGAACGACGAGGACACCGCGAAGGTCCAGGAGTACCTGGCCAGCGCCGACTGGGCCAACAGCCGCGTCTCCCTCGGCGGCGTCATCTCCGCGAACACCGGTCTCGACCCGGCCAACGCGGGCAGCGACGTCCTGAAGGACTCCATCGCGATCCTCCAGAACCCGGACACCACGTTCCGCTTCGATGCGTCCGACCTCATGCCGAAGGCAGTGGGCTCGGACAGCTTCTTCAAGGGCATGGTCGACTGGATCGACGGCACGAGCACCGACCAGGCGCTCGAGGAGATCCAGGCCGGCTACACCTCCTAGCAGCGGAGCAGAGCCGCCGCTCCCGAGTGGCGGCTCAGCTGTGACGGCCCGGCCCCCGAATCCACGGATCCCGGGGCCGGGCCCCTCCTGAGTCCAGAGTCGCACTCGAAAGGGCGTCCATGTCCCCCATCACCATCTCGGGGTTCTTCCAATGGCTGGCGGGAATCCCGCCGCTCGCGCAGATCCCGCTCATCCTCCTGGCCTTCGCGGCCGTGGTGGCGCTCATCCTCTTCTTCGTCGAGATCGCGCCCCGCCGCGGCACCGGCTACACGGTCCTCCGGCTCGCGGTGACGGTCGTCCTGCCGGTCGTCCTCCTGCTGGTCTTCGGCCTCTACAACTCCGTCCTCTGGGTCGCGGTGGTGGCCGCCGTCATCGGCGGCGCGCTGTTCCTGCTCGACTTCCGATCCCGCAAAGGCGCGGGCTACGGACTCCAGCTCATCGCGTTCATGGCACCGGCCGCCTTCTTCATCCTCATCGGCCTGATCTACCCGACGATCACGACGGCCATCAACGCGTTCATGAAGAACGACGGCTCCGGATTCGCCGGCATCGACAACTTCGTCTGGGTCTTCACCAGCCCCGACGGCATCACCGCCTTCCTCAACACGGTGGTCTGGGTGCTCCTGGCCCCGATCACGGCGACCGCGATCGGTCTCGCCTACGCGGTCTTCATCGACAAGAGCCGCGGCGAGAAGTTCTTCAAGCTGCTGGTCTTCATGCCGATGGCGATCTCGTTCGTCGGCGCGTCGATCATCTTCAAGTTCTTCTACGACGTGCGCCAGGGCGAGCAGATCGGCCTCCTCAACGGCATCCTCACCGCCTTCGGCGCCCCGCCGGTCGACTGGCTGGGACTCGAGCCGTGGAACACGCTGTTCCTCGTCGTCGTCCTCATCTGGACCCAGGCCGGATTCGCCATGACGGTGCTCTCCGCCGCCATCAAGGGCGTCCCCTCCGAGCAGCTCGAAGCGGCCTCGCTCGACGGAACCAGCGCGTGGCAGTCCTTCTGGAACGTCACCGTCCCCGGCATCCGCTCCTCGATCGTGGTCGTCCTCACGACGATCTCGATCGCGTCGCTGAAGGTCTTCGACATCGTCTCGGCGATGACCGGTGGCCGCTCCGACACCACGGTCCTCGCGTTCGAGATGGTCCGCCAGTTCCAGCTCGGCGCCCGCAGCGGCTACAGCGCGGCCCTCGCGGTCATCCTGTTCCTGCTCGTGCTCCCGATCGTCGTCTACAACGCCCGCCAGCTCGCCAAGCAGAGGGAGATCCGATGAGCGTCACGCCCACTCCGATCCAGGTTCCGGTCGACCGCAGCACCGAGCGCGCGCTCGCCCGCGGCGAGTCCAGGATCGAGGCGGCCAGCGGCAAGGTCAAGAAGGCGACGACATCGCGCGGCGCCACTCTCGCCGCGCTGATCATCGCCGTCATCTGGACCGTCCCCACCCTCGGCCTGTTCATCTCGTCGTTCCGCCCCGCGAACGACATCAAGACGACCGGCTGGTGGACGATCTTCGCCAACCCCGGCTTCACCCTCGACAACTACGCGAACGCGCTCAACTCGGGCGACAGCCTGACCCTGGGCAAGGCGTTCGTGAACTCGCTGGTCATCACGCTGCCGGCGGCGCTGATCCCGATCACGATCGCCAGCCTCGCCGCCTACGCGTTCGCCTGGATCGACTTCAAGGGCCGCAACACGCTCTTCGTCCTCGTGTTCTCGCTCCAGATCGTTCCCATTCAGATGGCGCTCGTGCCGCTGCTGCAGCTGTTTTCGGACGGCCTGCGCATCGGAGGGCTCTACATCCTCCCCGGCCTCGGGGTGAACGGGTTGGACGGCTCCTACGCGAAGGTGTGGATCGCGCACACGATCTTCGCGCTCCCGCTCGCGATCTTCATGCTCCACAACTTCATCTCCGAGATCCCCGGCGAGGTCATCGAAGCGGCACGAGTGGACGGCGCCGGACACGGCCAGATCTTCTTCCGCATCGTGCTCCCGCTCTCGGTCCCCGCCATCGCCTCCTTCGGCATCTTCCAGTTCCTCTGGGTCTGGAACGACCTGCTGGTCGCGACGGTCTTCACCTCCGGACAAGGGCTGCCGATCACGAAGGCGCTGCAGGACCTCACCGGCTCCTACGGCCAATCGTGGGAGCTGCTCACGGCCGGCGCGTTCATCTCGATCATCGTGCCGCTCATCGTGTTCTTCTCCCTCCAGAGGTTCTTCGTCCGCGGCCTCCTCGCCGGCGCCACCAAGGGCTGACGACCCGCGGACCGCATGGTGGTCGAGTAGCGGTGGAGCGGGGTGTCGAGACCGGGCACCGGAGAGGTACCCGGCACGGGCATCGGGTGCGGGACGGCGCGTCGGCGCGGCGCGGGCTTGCACGACTTCGCCGTGGGCGGAAGGGCGGGGGTCCGGGGACGGGCGGGGCTAGGGTCGAGCCGTGAGCAGGATGGGTGACGTCGCGGCAGGCGGCGGGATGCGCGGAGGGGCGCGCGGCGGGAGGATCTCGAGCAGCGATCCGGACAGCCAGCGGGAGATCAACGCGGCGGCTCCGAAGGTCGACGACCTGCTCCGGCGCATCGCGGGACTCTTCCGCGACCACCGCCCCAAGCTCACGCTCACCGTGATCCTCGTGCTCGTCGGCGCCGCCCTCACGGTGGTGCCCCCGCTCCTCACTCAGCTGGCCTTCGACCGTGGGCTCTTCCCGCCAGGCGGACGCCCGAACCTCCCGGTGCTGCTCGAGCTGGTCGGCGTCATGGTGCTGGTCTGGGCGTTCTCGGCGATCCTCGGCGTCTGGCAGACCTACCTCACCGCGACCGTCGGCAACACGGTCATGGGGGAGCTGCGCATCCGCCTCTTCCGCCACCTGCAGGCGATGGAGCTCGGCTTCTTCACCCGCACCCGCACCGGCGTCATCCAGTCGCGCCTCGCCAACGACGTGGGCGGCGTGGCCAACGTGCTCACGAACACCGTCTCGAGCGTCCTCGGCAACACCGTCACCGTGATCGCGGCCGTCGTCGCGATGCTCCTGCTCTCGTGGCAGATGACGATCGTCGCCCTCGTCCTCACTCCGGTGCTCGTCGTGGCCCAGCGCCGCGTCGGCCAGGTGAGGGCGCGCATCGCGACGAAGACGCAGGAGTCGCTGTCCGAGATGACCGCGATCACCCAGGAGACCCTGAGCGTATCGGGCATCCTCCTGGCCAAGAGCTTCGGCCGCCAGGAGTCGGAGGTGACGCGCTACGCCGACGAGAACGGCCGGCAGATCGAGCTCCAGGTGCGGCAGCAGATGTCCGGCCAGTGGTTCTTCGCGATGGTGCAGATCTTCCTCTCGGTCATCCCCGTGATCGTGTATCTCGTGGCCGCCTGGCTGATCCTCGGCGGCACCACCGTCACCGCCGGAACCGTCGTGGCCTTCACCACCGTGCAGGCGCGCCTGATGTGGCCGCTCCTGGGCCTGATGCGCGTCGCGCTCGACCTGCAGACGGCCGGAGCGCTGTTCGCCCGCATCTTCGAGTACCTGGACCTGCGTCCGGCGATCACGGACAGGGCAGATGCACGCGAGGTCTCGGGCGAGCTCGGCCGGGTCGAGCTCGACGACGTCGTGTTCCGCTACCCCGACCAGGCGGAGGACGCGCGCCCGACGCTCGACCACGTCTCGGTCGCCATAGAGCCGGGCCAGTTCGTCGCCTTCGTCGGTCCCTCCGGCGCGGGCAAGACCACCATCTCGTACCTCGTCCCGCGCCTCTACGACGTGGCCGGGGGAGCGGTGCGCTTCGCCGGCACCGACGTGCGCGAGCTGCGGCAGGAGTCGCTCGTCTCGCACATCGGCATCGTCAGCCAGGAGACCTACCTCTTCCACGCGACGATCGGCGACAACCTCCGCTACGCCCGCCCGGACGCGACGCAGGAGGAGCTGGAGGCGGCCGCCCGCGCCGCGAACATCCACGCGACGATCACGTCGTTCCCCGACGGCTACGACACGCTGGTCGGCGAGCGCGGCTACCGGCTCTCCGGAGGCGAGAAGCAGCGGCTCGCGATCGCGCGCGTCCTGTTGAAGGACCCGGCGGTCCTCATCCTCGACGAGGCGACCAGCGCCCTCGACACCGTCTCGGAGCGGATCGTCCAGACCGCGCTCGACGACGCCGCCCGCGGTCGCACCACCATCGCGATCGCTCACCGGCTCTCGACCATCGTGTCGGCCGACGTCATCCACGTCGTCGAGGGCGGCCGGATCGTCGAATCGGGCACCCACCGCGAGCTGCTCGGCCTCGGCGGCCTCTACGCCTCGCTCTACGCGCAGCAGACGGAGTCGGCCCTCCAGGGCTGAGCCGCGGATCGGCGGCCGGACTCCGCGGGGCTACTCGCAGCCGACGCCGTCTGAGTCGCCGGGCCCCGTGCACGACGTCGGCGGAGAGCACGTGCCCCTCCCGGTGGGGGAGGCGCACCAGTCTCAGCCGATGTCGTGCGCGCCGGAGGCGGTCACTCCGCCGGCCGGTCCTCGAGCATCTGCTCCATCAGCGAGATCTCGGCCTCCTGGGCCTTCACGACGGAGGAGGCGAAGTCGGTGGCGACCGTCACGCGGCTCCGGGCGAGCAGCGCCTCGGCCATATCGATCGCGCCGCGGTGGTGGGCGATCATCAGCTCGAGGAACATCCGGTCGAAGTCGCGGCCCGACGCGCTGCTGAGGGCGGTGATCTGGTCCGGTGTCGCGAGACCGGGCATGCTCGCCGGCACGACGCCGTCCTCGGTCCCCATCCCCATCGACGAGTGCTCGTCGGCGGCTCCGGCCAGGGTCGGCCGGCCCATCCAGGTCATCGAGGGCTCCGGAGCAGCCTGCGGCAGGCCCCACGAGTTCAGCCAGCCGAAGAGCTGCCCGGCCTGCTGCTGCTGGGTGAGCAGGATGTCCTTCGAGACGGTGAGGACCTCGTCGTCGGCGCTGCGCTCGCGGGCGATCATCGCCAGCTCGGCGCCCTGCAGGTGGTGCACCTGCATGTCGCGCGCGAAGCCCGCTTCGGCGCTGGCGCTCGAGGGCGTCGCCGCGGAGGCGAACGGGGCGAGCGCGCCGAAGAGGTAGCCGCCGGCCGCTCCGAGGAGGAGCGCGACCACGGCGACCGCGGCGACGAGGATCCGGCCCCTACTGCTTGCCGGGCGCATCGATCCCTCCGGTGCAGGGGGCGCCGGGCTCCGGAGCGCTCGAGGACTGCCAGAAGCGCTCGACGAAGGCGTCGATGCGGGGGTCCTCGGGCGAGTCGATCGCGACCTGGGCGTCCCAGGCGCTCAGCACGATGGGCGACTCGAGGCCCTCGTAGGGCGAGACGACGGAGTAGGTGTCGGGCATCGCGGCGATCAGCGCGTCGACCTCGCTCTGCGGGAGCTCGGGGTCGTACGTGGCCCAGACGGCGCCGTGCTCGAGGTCGTGCACCGCGTTCTCGTTCGGGACGGGCTCGTCGTAGACGCCGCAGTTCATCCACACGGCGTTGTGCGGGCCGCCCGCCGGCGGGGTCTGCGGGTAGTCGACGGCGCCGGCGACGTGGGTGGCGTCGTTGTCGAAGGTCTGCAGGCCGTCGATCTCGCGCGCCTCGACGATCTGCTGGTTCCCGAAGACGGTGACCGCGACGATCCCGCCGACCGCGAGGACGGCCAGGGCCGACAGCGACCAGATCCAGATGCGGGAGCCGCGCTTGCGGCGGTCCTGCTCGCGCTTGTAGGCCTCGAGCTTCTCCTGTCGGGCGCGGTTCTTGGCGGACATCGTGTCTTTGGGCACGGCGGCGTCTCTCGTTCTGAGGGCGGAAGGCGCCTGGGGCGGGCGCAGGCGCCTGAGAGGCGCTCTCAGAGGATAACGAGCGAGGCTTCGGATCGGATCAATGCGCGGTCAGGGGGATCTCGATCTGCCCGCGGAGCGGGCTGCTCGATCAGCGGGATGCCCAACGGGCCCGCTTGATCCGCAGGGTGCGCCGCCGCTCCGCTCAGGGGGCGAAGGTGAGCCAGAGCAGCAGGCCGTTCAGGACGATGAGGAAGACGGCGGCCAGGGCGGCGGCGAGGGTGGTGAACCAGCGGTTCGTCTGGTCGCCCATCAGGCGGCGGTCGCGGGTCAGGATCACGAGCGGCACGAGCGCGAAGGGGATGCCGAACGACAGGACCACCTGGCTGAGCACCAGCGCGCGCGTCGGGTCGAAGCCGATCGCGAGCACCAGGAGCGCCGGGATCAGCGTGACCAGACGACGGGCGACGAGCGGCACCCGCACCTGGAGCAGACCGTGCATGATCTCGGCCCCCGCGTACGCGCCGACCGAGGTCGAGGCGAGGCCGGAGGCGAGCAGGCCGACGGCGAACAGGGTCGCGACCACCGGTCCGAGCGCCGCCCCGATGGCCGCGTGGGCGCCCTCGAGGCTGTCGGTCCCGGCGACTCCCGCGAGGGAGTGCGCGGCGAGGAGCAGGATCGCGAGGTTCACGGTGCCGGCGATGGCGAGCGCGATCGTCACGTCGATCCGGGTGGCGACCAGGATCCTCCGGCGCGCGCCGACGCCCTCGACGTGGCCGAAGCGGTCGCGGGCGAGCGCGGAGTGGGCGTAGATCGCGTGGGGCATGACGGTCGCGCCGAGGATCGAGGCGGCGAGCAGCACCGACTCCGAGCCCTCGAAGCGCGGCACGAGACCGGCGACGGTCGCGCCCGCGTCCGGCGGATCGACGACCACGCCGACCGTGAAGCCGACGGCGATCAGCACCATCAGCGCCGTGATCACCCGCTCGAACGGCTGCGCCCCGCCCCGCGTCTGCACGAGCAGCAGCACCAGCGAGACCGCGCCGGTGACCACGCCGCCGGCCAGCAGCGGCAGTCCGAAGAGCAGGTTCAGCGCGATCGCGCCGCCGATCACCTCGGCCAGGTCGGTCGCCATCGCCACCGTCTCGGCCTGCAGCCAGTAGGCCCGGCGGCCCCAGCGGCCGCGCAGGCGGTCGCCGAGCAGCTCGGGGAGGCTGCGGCCGGTCATCAGGCCGAGCTTCGCCGAGAGGTACTGGATGAGCCAGGCCATCAGGTTGCCGAGCACCACCACCCAGACCAGGAGGTAGCCGAACCGGGCGCCGGCCGTCATGTTGCTGGCGACGTTGCCCGGGTCGAGGTAGGCGACTCCGGCGACCAGCGCCGGACCGAGCAGGCGGAGGAGGTGGATGTCGGCCGGACGCCGCGGCGGTGCGGCGATCGGTGAGGTCATTCGGGGTCCGTTCCGGGTCGACCGCGGCGCTCGCGGACCCCCACGATAGGGCACCGGCGCGACCGGCGGCACTCCCCTCCCGAGACCGCTCCCTGTGCCTCCGCCCACCCCCGTCACACGCCCGCAGCCGGTTGCTACGCTGGCGGGATGAGCCTGGATCGCGCCCTTCCCGCACGCCCGGAGACCGGGATGGCCTACGCCGATTCGGTGCTCGACCTCATCGGCGACACCCCGCTGGTGAAGCTGGGTCCGGTCGCGGCGGGCGTGCAGGCGACCGTGCTGGTCAAGGTCGAGTACCTGAACCCCGGCGGCTCGTCGAAGGACCGCATCGCGACCCGCATCATCGACGCCGCCGAGCGCGACGGGCTGCTGAAGCCCGGCGGCACCATCGTGGAGCCGACCAGCGGCAACACCGGCATCGGCCTCGCCCTCGTCGCGCAGCAGCGCGGCTACCGCTGCGTGTTCGTGCTGCCGGACAAGGTGGGGGAGGACAAGCGCAACGTCCTCACCGCCTACGGGGCCGAGATCGTCGTGACGCCGACGGCCGTCGCTCCGGAGGACCCCGCCTCCTACTACTCCGTCTCGGACCGCCTCGCCCGCGAGATCCCCGGCGCCTTCAAGCCCAACCAGTACGCGAACCTCAACGGACCGCTCAGCCACTACGAGACCACGGGCCCCGAGATCTGGCGCGACACCGCCGGCCGGCTCACCCACTTCGTCGCGGGAGTCGGCACGGGCGGCACCATCAGCGGCGCCGGCCGCTACCTCAAGGAGGTGTCGGAGGGCCGCGTGCAGATCGTCGGCGCCGACCCCGAGGGCTCCGTCTACTCGGGCGGCGGCGGTCGCCCGTACCTGACCGAGGGCGTCGGCGAGGACTTCTGGCCGAGCGCGTACGACCCGAGCGTGGTCGACCGGATCATCGCCTCCAGCGACGCCGAGTCGTTCGCGATGACCCGCCGCCTCGCCCGCGAGGAGGGGCTGCTCGTCGGCGGATCGAGCGGGCTCGCCGTCTCCGTCGCGCTCAAGGCAGCCGCCGGTCTCGGGCCGGACGACGTCGTCGTCGTGCTCCTGCCGGACGGCGGGCGCGGCTACCTCGGCAAGATCTTCAACGACCGCTGGATGCGCTCCTACGGCTTCCTCGAGATGCGCGACGAGGGCACCGTCCGCGACGTGCTCCGCGCGAGGGCGGCGAGCGGGCAGGCCGACCTCCCGGCGCTCGTGCACGCGCACCCGACCGACACGATCCGCGACGCGATCGGCATCATGACCGAGTACGGCGTCTCGCAGCTCCCGGTGCTGACCGCCGAGCCGCCGGTCGTGATGGGCGAGGTCGTCGGAGCCGTCGACGAGCGCGAGCTGCTCGACCGCGTCTTCGCCGGATCCGCCTCGATGAACGACCCGCTCGGCGACTGCGTGGGCGATGCGCTCGCGCTGATCGGGCTCGGCGAGAGCATCACCGCCGCCCGCGCCGCGCTCACCGAGCACAGCGCCCTCCTCGTCACCGACGAGGGCAAGCCCGTCGCGGTGATCACCCGACAGGACCTCCTCACCTACGCCACGGCCTGACGGCCGCCGCCTCCGCACCTCCGACCCAGGGAGCCCGCACCATGCCCAAGAAGCAGCACTTCGACACCCGCGCCATCCACGCCGGCCAGGAGTTCGATCCGACCACCGGGGCGGTCGTGCCGCCCGTCTACATGACCTCCACGTTCGTCCAGGACGGCATCGGCGGTCTCCGGGGCGGCTACGAGTACGCCCGCTCGGCGAACCCGACGCGCGACTCGCTCCAGGAGCTCATCGCCTCGCTCGAGGGTGCGGACGTCGCCTACTCCTTCTCCTCCGGCCTCGCGGCCGAGGACACCCTGCTGCGCGCCGCCCTCGCGCCCGGCGACCACGTCGTCCTGGGCAACGACGCGTACGGCGGCAGCCACCGCCTGATCGACCGGGTGCACAGCGCCTGGGGCGTGCGCAACACGGCCGTCGACATGTCGAACCTCCGCGAGGTGCAGCGGGCGATCGTCCCCGGTGAGACGAAGATGCTCTGGGTCGAGACCCCGTCGAACCCGCTGATGACCATCAGCGACATCGCCGAGCTCGCCGACCTGGCCCACGCGCACGACCTGATCGTCGTCGTCGACAACACGTTCGCCTCCTCCGCCCTGCAGCAGCCGCTGGCCCTCGGTGCCGACGTGGTCGTGCACTCGACCACGAAGTACCTCGGTGGCCACTCGGACGTCGTCGGCGGCGCGCTCGCCCTGCGCTCGGGGCCGCTGGCCGAGAAGATCGCGTTCCTGCAGTTCGCGGTCGGAGCGATCTCGGGCCCGATGGACGCGTGGCTCACGGTCCGCGGCATCAAGACCCTCGGGGTGCGGATGGAGCGCCACTCCGTCAACGCGCAGGCGGTCGCCGAGTTCCTCGTCGAGCACCCGGCGGTGACGGCCGTGCACTACCCGGGCCTGCCCTCGCACCCCGGCCACGAGCTGGCGAAGCGCCAGATGTCGCGGTTCGGCGGGATGCTCTCACTCGAGCTCGCGACGCCGCGCGCCGCCCGGAAGTTCGCCGAGTCGACCGAGCTGTTCCAGCTCGCGGAGTCGCTGGGCGGCGTCGAGTCGTTGATCGGCTACCCGAGCGAGATGACGCACGCGTCGGTGAAGGGCACGCCGCTGGAGGTCTCGGAGTCGCTGGTGCGCCTCTCGGTGGGCCTCGAGGACTCGTCCGACCTGATCGCGGACCTGTCGGCGGCGCTGCCGAAGAAGTAGAGGCGGGAACGCCGCCCCGCGGGGCGGCATCTCGATGGTGCGCCCGAGCCGGCCCCTGCCAGGATCGGGCGCATGACCTCCTCGCGCCGCTTCGTCGATCTCAGCCACACCGTCGCGGACGGGCTGGTGACCTACCCGGGCCTGCCCGCTCCGCGCATCCGGCCGCACCTCACCCGTGAGGCGTCCCGCGCCTCCTACGCACCCGGCACCGAGTTCGCGATGGACGTCATCGAGATGATCGGGAACACGGGCACCTACCTCGACAGCCCGTTCCACCGCTACGAGGGCGGAGCCGATCTCGCCGCTCTCCCGCTCGAGACGCTGGTCGACCTGCCGACCGTCGTGGTCGACGCGACCGGAGCCACCGAACGGGGCATCGGCTCGGACGCGGTCGCGGGACTCGACGTCCGCGGCGCCGCCGTCCTCCTCCGCACCGGCTGGGACGCGCACTTCGCCACGCCCGGGTACGGCAGGGGCGCCCCCTTCCTCAGCGGCGAGGCGGCGGAGGCGCTCGTCGCCGCCGGCGCGGTGCTGGTCGGCATCGACTCGGTGAACATCGACGACACGGAGTCGGGCGGATCGCGGCCCGCGCACTCGGCCCTCCTCGCCGCGGGAGTGCACGTCGTCGAGCACCTCACCGGCCTCGGCGGGCTGCCGGCGACAGGGGCGCGCTTCACCGCCGTGCCGCCGAAGGTGCGGGGCTTCGGGACCTTCCCGGTGCGGGCCTTCGCGGTCGTCGACGAGCCCTGACCGGCGCAGGGCGCCCGGGCGCCTCCGGCTAACCTGGACCGATGCATCCCGCTCTCGCCGCCGTCGGCCGGCGCGTCCGGCCCCGCACGCGCCTCGCGGCGCTGGGCCGTCGTGTCCGCCCCCGCACGCGGCTGCGCTCCGCGGCCCGGGTCGTCCGCTCCGCCCCTCAGCGCCTCTCGGAGCGCCGCGCCGCCGTGATCGCCGCCCGGCCGATCGACCACCCCTCGCCCGCGCTCCGGCGCGAGCTGCTGCTGCTCGACCTGGCCAACCGCTTCTCCCGCCGCTCCGCGGTCGATCCGGCGGGCGAGGTCGTGGTGACGATGACCACGCACGGCGAGCGGCTGCAGCGGGTCCACGTGGCGCTCGAGTCGATCGCCCGCGGCGATGCCCGGCCCGCGCGCCTGGTGCTCTGGCTCGACGACCCGGCCCTGCACGCCGACCTGCCCGCGCCGCTGCGCCGCCTCCGCCGCCGCGGCGTCGAGATCCGCCTGGTCGACGGATACCGCGTGCACACGAAGTACTACCCGCACCTGCTCTCGGGCCGGGCGGGGGAGCGCGACCTCGTCACCTCCGACGACGACATCGTGTACCCGCGCACCTGGCTGAGGGGCCTGCTCGACGCCCGCTCGCGCTACTCCCGCGAGACCGTGCTCTGCTACCGCGCCCACCGGGTGGGGATCGTCGACGGCGCCGTCGCTCCGTACACGAGCTGGATGTCGGTCACCGACACGCGCGCGTCGACCGATGTCTTCGGCACCTCCGTCTCCGGGCAGCTGCTGCCCGCCCCGCTCCTCGGCGAGATCGCCGCGCACGGGGACGCGTTCCGCGAGATCGCCCCGGACGCCGACGACATCTGGCTGCACGTGCGCGCGGTCGACGCCGGCTACCGGATCGCGCAGATCGAGCCCCGGGCCCAGCTGTTCCCGTTCGTGCCGCGCACGCAGCAGTCCGGGCTCTACCTCGTCAACTACTGGGACGGCGGCAACGACCGCCAGGCCCGCGCGGCCTACACGCCCGAGGTGACGGCGCGGATCGCGGCGGACGCCTCCGCGAGAGGGGAGGTGCGCTGATGCGCCTGCTGTTCGTGAGCAACCTCTATCCGCCCCAGGTGCTCGGCGGATACGAGATGACCTGTGCGCGCGTCGCGGAGGCGATGGCGGCCCGCGGCCACACCGTGCGCGTGCTGACCACGCCGACCTACCTGCCGCCGGAGCCCTCGGGCGTCGAGGTGCACCGCACGTTGAGCCTGCGCACCTACTTCCCGCTGCCGCAGACGGGCGGCGAGATCGCTCAGCTGCTGCACCACGAGAGCGCCGTCTCGCGGTTCGAGAACACCCGCATCCTGCTCGAGGAGCTGCGCGACTTCGCGCCGACCCACGTGGTGGCCTTCAACCTGCTCGGGATCGGCGGCCTCGCGCTGATCGACCTGCTGCGGGCGGTGGAGGCCCCGTGGATGTGGAACCTCGGCGACCGCATCCCGAACGCCCTGGTCGACGGGCTGCCCGAGCGCGTGCTCCGCGTCTACGGCGCCCAGGCCCCCGACCACTTCGACCGCGGCGAGATCGTCGCGGTCAGCCGCTCCCTCGTCGACGCGATCGAGGCCGGCGGGCTGAGCCTGGGCGAGGTCGAGGTGATCGGGCGCGGAGTGTCCGTTCCCCCCGACACCGCGGAGCCGCGGCGCTACCGCGAGGGCGGGACCACCCGGTTCACGTTCGCCGCGTCGCTCGGCGAGCACAAGGGCGTCGGGCTGGTGCTGGAGGCGGCGGCGTCTCTCGCGGAGGAGACCCGCGACTTCCGCGTGGACCTCTACGGCGACGGAGACGTGGACGGCTGGCGCGCCCGGGCGGACGAGGCGGGCCTGGCCGGCCTGGTCGAGTTCCACGGAGCGACGCCGCACGCCGAGGTGCTCGCCGCGCACGGCCGCGCCGACGCGTTCCTCTTCCCGACCTGGGCCGGAGAGGCGTTCGGCGTCGCGCCGGTCGAGGCGGCCGCGGCGGGCGCCGTGCCGATCGTGACGGCGGCCAGCGGAGTAGCGGAGTTCCTCATCGACGGCGTCGACTGCATCAAGATCACCCGCTCCGCCCCGGCGCTCCTCGAGGCGATGCGGGACGTGGCGAGCGGGGCGGTGGACCTCGAGGCGCTCGGTCGGCGGGGCCGGGCCGCGGCGCGCGGACCGCTCTCGTTCGAGCGCTCCGTCGAGCTGATCGAGGCCTCGCTCGAGCGCCGCTCCCGGCCGGGCCTCGCCGACCGCCTCGCCGACACCACCCTCGAGGCCGACATCATGGACAAGGATCTGCGGGCGATGGACGTGCTCCACCGCCGCTTCTCCGGACGGGACCACGACGATGACCACTGACCACGACTTCCTCCAGGACCCCGGCTCCGCGCCCACCCGGCTCGGCCGCGGCGGCGTCGTGCTCCGCGACGCGGTGCACCGGCTGGTCGCCCCCTGGTTCGAGCAGGCGCGGCTGCGCACGGAGGAGCTGCGCGCCGAGACGGCGGCCCTGCGCGACGAGGTGGCCGGGCTCCGCGGCGAGCTGAGCGCGGTGCAGGGCGACGTCTCCGTGCTGCGCGACGAGTCGGCGGGCCTCCGGGCGGCGCTGGACGAGCTCAGCGCGTCGGTCGCGGCCGACCGAGCCTCGTCCGAGGCGGCGGGTGCGGCGGCCGCCGAGCAGGCCGCCGACACCGCGGCGGCTCTCGACGAGCGCGTCCGCGGGGCCGAGCTCGAACTGCGGGCGGTCACCCGGCGCCTCGCGGAGGCGCTCGACCGCTGAGGCGGCGAGGCCCGGTCCTCGCGGCGATCAGGCGGGGACCGCCGTCCGCGCGAGCAGCTCGGCGATACGACCGGTGCAGCCGCCGCAGCCCGTGCCGGCGCGGGTCGCCCGCCCGACGCAGGCGACCGTCCCGTGTCCCGCCGCAGCCGCATCGGTGATCACCGCCGCCGTCACGCCGTTGCACCAGCAGACCGTGGCATCGGGGGCGAACGGATCGCCGGTCGCCGCGGCGCCCGCATCCGGGGCGTCCAGACGCAGGAGGCTCGACCGGTCCGCCGGCAGCTCCGAGCCCCGCTCGAAGAGGAGGCTGAGCTCGGCGCCGACCCGGGGCAGACCCACCGAGACGAACCCGCGCAGCACTCCTCCTGCGGTCACGAGCTTGGCGTAGCCGCCGCGGGCGGGGTCAGCCCACAGCGTCACCTCGAGGTGCTCCTCGCCCGGGCGGTGCGGGTCCCACGGCTCCGGGGCCACGTCGCCTCCTGCCACGAGGTCGACGCCCTCGGCCTTCAGCATCACGACCGCCGGTCGGGCGTCGGGGACGCGCTCCTCGCCGCAGCGGCCCTCCGCCTCCGCCCGGATCCGTGCTGCGAGCCGGTCCGCCTGCTCCCATCCCGGACCGATCAGTCCGCTCGGTCCGCCGGGCACGCGGCCGTCGGGCAGGGCCGAGCCGCGGGGGGCGACGTGCGCGCAGTCGCCGATCGCGAAGACGTCCGGGTCGCTCCAGCTGCGCAGCTGCTCATCGACCAGGATCCCGGTCGAGACGGCGAGCTCCGCGCCCGCGGCCAGCTCGACCCGCGCACCGACACCGCACGAGAGCACCAGCAGATCCCCCTCGATCTGCTTGCCGTCAGCGCAGACGAGCGCCTGGAAGTGCGCACGGCCGCGGTCGTCGTGCGCGAGCAGGACGCTCTCGGACCGGGCGTGCGCCACCATCTCGACGCCGGCCGCGCGGGCGGCCGCGGCCAGCATCCGGCCCCCGCCCGTGTCGAGATTGCGGGCCATCGGGATGTCGCCGTGGAAGACCACCACCACCTGCGCGCCCTGCTCGGCGGCCGCGAGGGCGAACTCGATCCCGAGCACTCCCGCCCCGAGCACGACGAGGCGCGCGCCGGAGCGCACGGACTCGCGGACCACCCGGGCGTCGGCCAGGTCGCGCAGCGCCACCACCCGCTCCGGGAGGGGCCGGGAGCCCGCGTCGAGCGACTCCGGATCGGCGGCGCGCACCGTCCGCTCGCGTCGGGACCGCTCCATCCCGGCGAGGGTCGGCACGTTCGCCCGGGCGCCGGTGGCCAGGACGAGGCGGTCGTAGGGCAGCCGCTCGCCGTCGTGCAGCCGCACGACGTTCCGCGCGCGGTCGATCCCCACGACGGCCGCTCCCAGGCGCAGGACGACGCCCGCCGCCTCCGCCGCCGTCCGGTCGCCGAGGTCGAGGCGCTCGCGGGTCGCCCGGCCGACGGCGTACTCCGCGAGCAGGACACGGTTGTACGGGTCGTCGCTCTCGGCGCCGACCACCGTCAGCGCGACCAGACCGGCCCGCACGGCCGGCAGCAGCTCCTCGACGAAGCGCGAGCCGACGGGGCCATAGCCGATCAGGACGATCCGCTCGGGAGGTGTCTCAGGCATGTGCCGTCCCTTCCGCGCGGACCCAGACCCGCGTGCGCTTGAACTCGGGCATCGACGACACCGGGTCCACGACGGCCTCGGTGAGGAGGTTCGCGCACTGCTCACCCGCGTAGTGGAAGGGCAGGAACACCGTGTCGTGGCGGATGTCCGCGGTGACGCTCGCGCGGGCGCGGACCACGCCGCGCGCGTTCCCGATCGCCACAGGTGCTCCGTCGCGGACGCCGAGCCGGGAGGCGGTCGCCGGGTGGATCTCGAGCCGAGCCTCGGGGCGGGCCGCATCGAGCTCCGCGACCCGCCGGGTCTGGGTGCCCGACTGGTACTGCTGGAGGTAGCGGCCGGTCACGAGGGTCAGCTCCTCGCCGCGGTCCACGACGACGGGGACGGCGGGGATGACGGCGACCAGGCGCGCCCGGCCGTCGGGGTGCCCGAAGCGCTCAGCGAAGAGGCGCGGCGTCCCCGTGCCGCCCGCGGGGTAGGGCCAGTGGGCGGCGATCCCGGTGTCGAGCAGGGCGTGCGAGAGGCCGGAGTAGTCGGCCACGCCTCCCGCGGACGCGCGGGCCAGCTCGTCGAACACCTCCGAGGGGACCGCCGACCAGCTCGAGGGGGCGTCGAGACGGCGCGCCAGCTCGCTCATGATCCAGAGCTCGCTGCGCACTCCTGCCGGCGGGTCGATCGCCCGGCGGCGGCGGAGCACCCGGCCCTCGAGCGAGGTCATCGTGCCCTCCTCCTCCGCCCACTGCGGCACCGGGAGCACCACATCGGCCAGCGCGGCGGTCTCGGAGAGGAAGAAGTCGCAGACGACCAGCGTGTCCAGGGCCTCGAGCCCGGCGCGGACGGCGTCGGCGTCCGGAGCCGAGACGACCACGTTGGAGCCGTGCACCAGCAGGCAGTGCACGGAGCGTCCGAGCTCGGCGAGCAGGGCGGTGGCGGGCAGGCCCGGGCCGGGGATCGATTCGGGCGTCACGCCCCAGACGGCGGCGACGTGGCGCCGCGCCTCCGGATCGCGGATGGAGCGGTACCCCGGGAGCTGATCGGCCTTCTGGCCGTGCTCGCGTCCGCCCTGGCCGTTGCCCTGACCGGTGAGCGTGCCGTACCCCGACCCCTCGCGACCCACCAGGCCGAGCACGAGAGCGAGGTTGATCGCGGCGGTCGCGGTGTCGGTGCCGTCGACGTGCTGCTCGACCCCGCGGCCGGTCAGCACGAACGACCGCCCCGCGGCGAGCCGGCGCGCGAGGGAGCGGAGGAGCGTGGTCGGCACGCCTGTGACCGCGGACGTGCGCTCCGGCCACCACGCCGAGACGCTGCGGCGCACCGCCTCGGCGCCGGTCGTGCGCGCGGCGAGGTAGGCGGTGTCGGCGAGGCCCTCGGCGAAGACCAGGTGGATCAGCCCGAGCAGGAGCGGCAGATCCGTCCCGGGAGCGGGCTGCAGATGCGTGCCGGCGCCGTCCTCCGTCAGCCGCGCGGTGGCCGAGCGGCGCGGGTCGACGACCACCAGGCCGCCCCGCGAGCGGGCACCGGCGAAGTGGGCGAGCAGCGGCGGCATCGTCGCGGCGACGTTCGAGCCCAGGAGCAGGATCGTGTCGGCGTCGTCGAGGTCGGACACCGGGAACGGCAGTCCGCGATCGACGCCGAAGGCGCGGTTGCCGGCCGCCGCGGCCGAGGACATGCAGAAGCGGCCGTTGTAGTCGATCCGGGAGGTGCCGAGAGCGATCCGAGCGAACTTCCCGAGCTGGTAGGCCTTCTCGTTGGTGAGGCCCCCGCCGCCGAAGACGGCCACCGCGTCGGCGCCGTGCCGCTCCCGGACGCCGCGCACCGCCCCGGCGACCGCGTCGAGCGCCTCCTCCCACGACGCCTCCGCGAGGACGCCGTCGGCGCCGCGCAGCAGCGGGGAGACCAGGCGCTGTCCGCTCGCCAGCAGCTCGACGGAGGTCCAGCCCTTGGCGCAGAGCCCGCCCCGGTTCGTCGGGAACTCCCTCCCCTCGACCGCCAGGGGCACGGGGCCCGCCGCGGGTGTCAGCGTCATCGCGCACTGCAGGGCGCAGTACGGGCAGTGGGAGTCGGTCGGGGCGGGTGCGCTCATCGTCAGATCCGGGTCCCCGTCTTCGCGGCGAGGCGGAGGTAGACGCCGGCCGTGATCGCGAGCATCACCGCATAGGCGCCGACGAACCAGCCCAGCGCCGTGGTGTAGTCGCCGAACTCGGTCTTGGAGAAGCCGAGCAGCTGGGGGATCACGAAGCCGCCGTAGGCGCCGATCGCCGAGATCAGGCCGAGCGCCGCGGCGGACGTGCGCTGGGCGCCGATGCCGTCGTCACCGCGCTGGCGGGCGCGGAGGGCGAACACCGTGGGGATCATGCGGTAGGTCGCGCCGTTGCCGATGCCGGCCGCCGAGAAGAGCACGAGGAAGCAGGCGAGGAAGAGCCAGAAGCTGCCGAGCGGCAGTGTCGCGATCACGCCGAGGATCCCGGCGCCCATGGCGACGAAGGCGAGGACCGTGACAGGCGCTCCGCCGAAGCGGTCGGCCAGACGGCCGCCGGAGGGGCGGGACAGCGAGCCCACCAGGGAGCCGAGGAACGCGAGGCCGACCGTCGCCGAGCCGACGGCGAAGCCGGAGAACTCGGGGAAGGTGTCGGCGATGAGCTTCGGGAACACGCCGGCGAATCCGATGAAGGACCCGAAGGTGCCGATGTAGAGCACGGCCAGCAGCCAGAGGTGCGGCTCGCGGAGCGCGGCGAGGGAGGCGGCGACGTCGGACTTCGCGGTCGAGAGGTTGTCCATGCGCTTGGCGGCGCCGATCATCGCCACGACGATCAGGGGGACCCAGAGGAAGCCGGCGATCGGCAGGTTCAGCGTGGCCGCGGCGCCGACGGTGATCGCGATCGGCACGACGAGCTGCGCGACGGAGGCGCCCAGGTTGCCGCCCGCGGCGTTGAGCCCCAGAGCCCAGCCCTTCTGCGCGTGCGGGTAGAAGAAGGTGATGTTCGCCATCGAGCTGGCGAAGTTGCCGCCGCCGAAGCCGGCGAGCGCGGCCACCAGGAGCATGACGCCGAACGGGGTCTCCGGATTCGAGACCGCGATGCCGAGTCCGACGCTCGGGATCAGCAGGAGGCCCGCCGACACGATCGTCCAGTTGCGGCCGCCGAAGCGGGGGACCATGAACGTGTACGGGATCCGCAGGGTGGCGCCGACGAGGCTCGGCATCGAGATGAGCCAGAAGATCTGCCCGGTGTCGAAGGCGAACCCGGCCGCCGGCAGCGAGACGACGACGACCGACCAGAGCTGCCAGACGACGAAGCCGAGGAACTCGGCGAAGATCGACCACCTCAGATTGCGAGCGGCGACGGAGCGTCCCTCCGCCTCCCACTGGGCGGGGTCCTCGGGGTTCCAGCCGTCGATCCAGCGGCCCGGCCGTCGGATGATGCCGGTGGATGTGGCGGCGGTCGTGGGGACGGTGGTCGGGGGTGCAGCAGTCATCGTGGTCCTCCGGAGGGTGGGCGGCGCGCGCGAGGGCGCGCTCGGGACGGGGAGGTGGAGCGGTGGTGGTGCGGGGAGGAGGCGTCAGGCGTTGCGCCCGAACAGCTCCGAGACGATGTCGACCAGCTCGCGGGCGGGCGGATCGACGGCGGTGAGGAGGGGAGCGGAGGCGAGGTCGGCCCCCGCGGAGGCGGCCAGGCCGGCGAAGTAGCCGGGCGCGAGCAGGTAGGTGGCGACCACGACGCGCGCGCCGGGGTGGGCGGCGCGCTCGGCGGCGACCGCCTCCGCGATCCGCGGCTCGGCGGCCGAGATGAACGAGGTGCTCACCTCGCGGCCGAGCTCGGCGGCGAGGAGGCGGCCGGTGGTCCAGCAGTCCGCGACGGCACCGGCGTCGCTCGAGCCGGCAGCGGCGAGCACGACGCGGTCGCCGTCGTCGAGCCCTGCCTCGTGGAGCCGGCGGGCGAGCACGCGCGCCAGGCGGGGATCGGGTCCGAGCGCGCCCGAGACCCGCACCGGCCGCTCCGCCTCCGCCGCGGCCTCGGCGAGGTCGACGTGCACGTGGTAGCCGGCCGAGAGCAGCAGCGGCACGACCACCGCCGGCCGGCCCGGCTCGAGAGAACCCAGGGTCGCGGGGACGTCGGGCTGCTGCACGTCGACGAAGGAGTCGAGCACGTCCAGCGCCGGGTTGGCCCGGCGGACCGCCTCGACCAGCGCGGCGACGGCACGCCTCCCGTCGTCGTCGGAGGTCCCGTGGGACGCGGCGACCAGAGCGGTCCGCTGGGCGACCTCGATCGTGCCGTCGCTCTCGCGCACCTGCCAGGTGGCGAGGTGCAGCTCCGCTCGTGTGAAGCAGGCGCCGGTCTCGAGGTCGAAGACGTCCTTGTGCAGGGGGGAGGCGATCGTGGGCCGCTGCACCCCGTCGACCAGACGCGAGCCGACGATGCCGCGTGAGAGCACGGCGGCGCCGGTCGCGGGGTCGAGGTTCGAGACGGCCCGCACCCGCCCGTCGGGCAGGAGGAACAGGGCGAGCTGCACACCGCCGACCAGGGCGGCCTCGCCCCAGAGCGGCTCGAGGTCGCCGACGGCGCAGACCGGCACCCAGGTGGTGGCGGTCGCGGGGGCGAGCCGATCGAGGAGGGTCATCGCTGCGCCTTCTTCCTGCGGGTGGGCCACCGCATCCGGTCGGACGCGATGAGGCAACGGTAGGGATCGCGCGTTTCGTGCGAGCACGCCTCCGGTGTCACGGGCGTAACGAAGCCCTCACGGCCTGCGGCGCTCGCCGAGAGGCGCGCGTCACACGCTGTTACACAGGGGCAACGGCGGGGAAACGGGCCGTCCCTACGGTGGACGTCATGACTCCTGGAGCGAACCCCGCCGCCCGGCCCCGACGCGTGCTCGTCGTCGGAGCGGGACCCGCCGCGCACCGCCTGGTCGACGCGCTCGTCGCCCGGGCCGGCGACCAGGCGCTGGAGATCACCGTCCTCGGCGAGGAGGTGCACCGTCCCTACGACCGCGTCGCACTCTCGAAGCGCCTCGACGGCGAGCACGACCTGACTCTGGGCGACGGCGCTCTGTGGGAGTCGGCGCGGCTGATCACCTCCTCCCGTGTCGTCGCGATCGATCCCGACCGCCTGCGCGTCGAGCTCGCGGACGGCCGCTCCCTCGAGGGCGACGAGATCGTCCTGGCGACGGGCTCCTCCGCCACGGTCCCGCCGATCGAGGGCGCCGAGCACGGCCGCGTCTACCGCACGCTCGAGGACGTGGACGGGCTCGTCGCCGAGCTCGCCGCGTTCCGCGCCCGGCGCGGACGCCCCGCGATCGTGGTCGTGGTCGGCGGCGGTCTGCTCGGCCTCGAGGCGGCGGGAGGCGCGCACCGGCTCGGTGCGCGCACCGCCCTCGTCCACTCCGGCCGCTGGCTGATGAGCGCGCAGCTCGACGAGGGCGCCGGGCAGGCCCTCGGCCGCATCATCTCGGCGCAGGGGATCGCGCTGCACCTCGGCAACCGGCCCACCGCGATCCTCACCTCGCCGACGGGGACGGTGCTCGGCGTCGCGCTGACCGACGGCAGCAGCATCAGCGCCGATCTCGTGGTCTTCTCCATCGGGATCACGGCGCGCGACGAGCTCGCCCGAGCGGTCGGGATCGAGGTCGCACCGCGCGGAGGCGTGGTCGTCGACGAGGCCTGCCGCACCAGCAGGGCGGGAGTCTGGGCCATCGGCGAGGTCGCCGCGATCGCCGGCCGCACGGTCGGGCTCGTCGCACCCGCCAACGCGATGGCGGAGGTGGTCGCCGACCGGATCCTCGGCGGCGACGCGACCTTCCCGGGGGTCGACGACGCCACCAAGCTCAAGCTCTCGGGCGTGGAGGTCGCCAGCTTCGGCGACGCCCTCGGCACCACGGAGGGAGCGCTCGAGGTCGTCTACGCCGATCCGGCCCGCGGTCTCTACCAGAAGGTCGTCGTCTCGGACGATGCGCGCACGCTGCTCGGCGGGATGTTCGTCGGCGACGCGGGCCCCTACTCCTCCCTCCGCCCGCTGCTGGGGCGCGAGCTGCCGGCCGAGCCCGGCGCCTACCTCGCGGCGGCGGGGGCGGAGGCGCCCTCGGGCGACCTTCCGGACGACGCCCAGGTCTGCTCGTGCAACAACGTCTCGGTCGGCGAGGTCCGCCACGCGATCGGCGAGGGGTGCACCGAGCTGGGGCCGCTCAAGGCCTGCACCCGCGCGGGCACCCAGTGCGGATCGTGCGTGCCCCTGGTGAAGAAGCTGCTCGACACGGAGCTGATCCGTGCGGGCGTCGAGGTCTCCCGCGCCCTCTGCGAGCACGTGGCGCTCAGCCGCAGCGAGCTGTTCGAGTCGGTCCGCATCCTCGGGCTGCACTCGGCCGAGCAGGTGATGGAGCGCTTCGGCTCCGGGCTGGGCTGCGACGTCTGCAAGCCGGTGATCGCCTCCGTCCTCGCCACCCAGACGAACGCCTACATCCTCGACGGCGGCCAGGCGCCGCTGCAGGACACCAACGACCGCGCCCTGGCCAACATGCAGAAGGACGGCACCTACTCCGTCGTCCCGCGGATCCCCGGGGGCGAGATCACGCCGGCGAAGCTCAAGGTGATCGCCGAGGTCGCCGAGCAGTACGGCCTCTACACGAAGATCACCGGCGGGCAGCGGATCGACATGTTCGGCGCCCGCCTCGAGCAGCTGCCCGAGATCTGGCGCCTCCTCGTCGACGCCGGCTTCGAGTCGGGTCAGGCGTACGGCAAGTCGCTGCGCACGGTCAAGTCGTGCGTCGGATCGACCTGGTGCCGCTTCGGAGTCCAGGACGCGGTCGGGATGGCGGTCTTCCTCGAGGAGCGGTACCGGGGTCTCCGCTCGCCGCACAAGTTCAAGCTCGGGGTCAGCGGCTGCGCCCGCGAGTGCGCCGAGGCGCGGGGGAAGGACATCGGCGTCATCGCGAGCGACCTCGGCTGGAACCTCTACGTCGGCGGCAACGGCGGCTACCAGCCGGCGCACGCCCAGCTGCTCGCGCAGGACCTCGACGACGAGACCCTGGTGCGCTACATCGACCGCTACGTCATGTACTACGTGCGCACGGCCGAGCGGCTCCAGCGCACCGCCCGCTGGCAGGAGGAGCTCCCCGGCGGACTCGAGCACGTGCGCGAGGTGGTCTGCGAGGACTCGCTCGGCATCGCCGCCGAGCTGGAGGCCGCCATGGCCACGCACGTCGACACCTACGTCGACGAGTGGGCGGCGACCCTCGCCGATCCCGACCGGCTCCGCCGCTTCCGCTCCTTCGTGAACGCCCCGGACACCGCGGATCCGCGCGTCGCGACCGTGCGCGAGCGCGGGCAGGTCCGGCCCGCCGGCCGGGACGAGAGACCGGACGGACCCGTGCTGGTCGCGGGGCCGAGGATCCCCGTCGGTCCGGCCGGGATCGGATCGGACTCGTGATGCAGCTCTCCCTCGACCTCGCCGGACGCCGTGTGCTCGTGATCGGCACCGCCTCCGGGACCCGCCGCGTGCTCGCCCGCTACCGAGCCGCCGGCGCACTCGTCGAGCGGCACGAGGCGGAGGACGCGCTCACCCCGGCGCCCCCGGCCCTGATCGTGTGGGTGGAGGGGCCGGCGCCGCTCCGAGCAGCGGCGGCCGAGCTCTGCCCCTGGATCGTCGACGAGGCCCCCGCGCCGACCCGGCCGGTCGGGCACGTCAGCATCGTCGGCGGCGGCCCCGGCGATCCGGATCTGATGACCCTCGCCGCCCGCCGCGCCCTCCGCGACGCGGACGTGGTGCTCTACGACCGGCTCGGTCCGCACGAGGGCCTGGCCGAGTGGGCGCCCGGCGCCGAGCTGATCGACGTCGGCAAGACGCCGGGTCATCATGCGGTGCCGCAGCACGAGATCGAGCGGCTGATGATCGAGCGGGCCCTCGCGGGTCTGGACGTCGTGCGCCTGAAGGGCGGCGATCCGTTCGTGTTCGGCCGCGGGTCGGAGGAGGTGCGCGCGTGCCGGCTGGCCGGCGTCGGCTCCACGGTCTTCCCCGGAGTGACCAGCGCGATCTCGGTGCCCGCCGCCGCCGGGATCCCGGTCACCCATCGCGAGGTCAGCAGGGCCTTCACCGTGGTCTCGGGCCATGCGCCGTTCAGCGAGCAGGAGCTCGGCCATCTGGCCGGGCTGGGCGGGACGATCGTGGTGCTGATGGGAGTGAACACCCTCCCGCACCTCGTCGCCGGGCTGCAGCGCGCCGGGATGCGCGCCGACACGCCCCTCGCGATCGTCGAGCGGGGCTGGTCGCGCGACCAGCGCACGACGGTCTCGTCGGTCGGCGCAGTGCTCGGCCTGCTCGCCGAGCTGGCACCGCGCTCGCCCGCCGTGATCGTCATCGGCGAGGTGGTCCGGCAGGCCGCGTGCCATGATGCGGGGGACCCCGAGAGCATCGCCCGAGCGGTCGATGCACTGACCGCGTGAGACCCCGAGGGGGCCGAGCATGACCGGCACCGATCCCGACGCCGCCGTGGGGTTCCGACCCGACCAGCTGGACGGCTTCCGCATCGGGGTCACCTCCGACCGCCGCTCCGAGGACCTGATCGCCGCGTTCGAGCGCCGCGGTGCCGCCGTCACGCACGCCCCCACCATCCGAATGCGCGGCGTCGACACCGAGGGCGCGCTCGAGGAGGAGACCCGCGCCATCGTCGCCGCCCGTCCCGACGTGCTCCTCGCCACCACCTCCTACGGCCTGCGGCGCTGGCTCGAGGCCGCGGACGCCGCGGGGATCGAGCTGGCCGACGCGCTGTCCTCCGCGCGGATCCTCGTCCGCGGACCCAAGGCGCGCGGAGCGATCCGTGCGGCGGGTCTCGACGACCACGGGATGAGCGAGCGCGAGACGACCACCTCCCTCGTCGACCTGGCTCTGCGCGAGGGCGTCGCCGGCCGCACGATCGCGGTGCAGCTGCACGGATTCACCGACCCGGCTCAGCTGCAGCGTCTCCGCGACGCCGGCGCCCGGGTGCTCACGGCCGCGCCCTACCGCTGGAGCGTGCACGAGGACTCCGCCCGGGTGCTGCGGCTGATCGACGCGGTCTGCGGAGGGGGCATCGACGCCGTCACCTTCACCAGCGCGCCGGCGGTGGAGGCGCTCTTCACGGTCGCGGAGGCCGCGGGCCGCCTCGACGACCTCCAGGCGGCCTTCCGCGAGACGGTGGTCGCCGCCGCCGTCGGCCCCGTGACCGCAGTACCTCTGGTCGAGGCAGGGATCCTCCCGGTCGTGCCGGACCGGTTCCGGATGGGTGCGCTCATCCGCCTGACCTGCGAGCACCTCGAGCAGGCGTCGCCCCGCATCGAGACGGCCTTCGGCACTCTTGAGCTCCGAGGCCGGCACGCCGTCCTGGCCGGGATCCGGGTGGCGCTGACCCCGGTCGCGCTCGCGCTGTTCCGGACTCTCGTCGCCGCCGAGGGCGCGACCGTCGCGCGTCACGTCCTCGCGGCCTCCGCGCCGGAGGCTCTCGACGACCACGCGGTCGACGTCGCCGTCAGCCGCCTCCGTCAGGCTCTCCCCGAACCGCGGCTCGTGGCGACGGTGATCAAGCGCGGCTACCGGCTCGCGACCCCGCTCTGAGTGGCAACGCGATGCGGCTGCGGCCCTCTCCGCGCCCGTTGGCGCGGCTCCAGGCGTCCATCGCAGGAGGCCGCGACTCCGCTCGTTCGGCACACGCCGCTCACCACGAGTGGACGCGCGACGGGGGCGACGCGACCGAGGTCGCGGACGGGCGACCGTTCGAGGCCGCGCCGGGCGCGGTGCCACACTGAGCGCGTGGGCAGGCTGAGGGTCATCGTCGCGCCCGACTCCTTCAAGGGGTCGGCGAGCGCGGTCGAGGTCGCGCGGGCGATCGCCGAGGGCTGGAGCGCTGCGCGCGCGGGGGACGAGATCGTCCTCGCGCCGATGGCCGACGGGGGAGAGGGCACGGTCGAGGCCTTCGCGCTCGCGGTCCCGGGGTCGCAGCGGCTGCCGGTCGTCGTGCCCGGCCCGGACTCCCGGCCGGTCCGCGCCTGGTGGCTGCTGCTCCCCGACGGGACAGCCGTCGTCGAGCTCGCCTCCACGAGCGGCATCACGCTGCTCGACCCGCTCCGACCGCTCACCGCGCACACGCGCGGCTTCGGCCGCGCGATCGCCGCCGCCCTCGACGCGGGGGCGCACGCCCTGCTGCTGGCGATCGGCGGCAGCGCCTCGACCGACGGCGGAGTCGGAGCGCTCTGCGAGCTCGGCGCACGCTTCTCCACCGCCTCCGGCCGCGACCTCGGCGAGGGAGGCGGTGCGCTGCCCGCGCTCGCCGCCGCCGACCTCCGCGCGCTGCGTCCTCTGCCGCCCGGAGGCGCGGTCGTGCTCAGCGACGTCGCGACCCCGCTGCTCGGCGACTCCGGGGCGGCCCGCGTCTTCGGACCGCAGAAGGGGGCCGGCCCCGAGGACGTCCTCCTCCTCGAGAGCGGCCTCCGCCGTCTCGCTGCGCACCTGGACGCGGATCCCGATGCGCCGGGCTCCGGGGCGGCGGGCGGGACGGGCTTCGGGCTGCTCGCCTGGGGCGCGCGCCCGACCTCCGGCGCCGACGCCGTCGGACGGGCGATCGGGCTCCCGGCGCTCCTCGCGGGCGCGGACGTCGTCATCACGGGGGAGGGGCGCTTCGACGCGCAGTCCGCCGCCGGCAAGGTCCCGGTGCACGTCCTCGCGCTCGCTGAGGCGGCCGGGGCGCGGACGCTCCTCGTCGCCGGGGCGATCGCGGCGCCGACTCCCGGCTTCACCGCTGCGGTGTCGCTGACGGAGGCGGCGGGCTCCTCGTCCGCGGCCCTCGCGGACCCGTTCCCGCACCTGCGCGCCGTCGCCCGGGAGTGGGCCGCGCAGCTCCTCTGACCGTTCGCGGTGTCGGTGGTCGGGCGTACCGTCCGGGCATGCCCCGAGATGCGATCCGACCACCACATCTTGTGGTCGAGCCGCCGCGCGGACCCCACCGGTCGGGCATGCCGACACGCCGTGGCGCGTTGTACACAGTGAACGGGATCCTTCTGTCCACACCTGTGGATGGTTCGTGCGGATCCGCGTCCTTCCGCGGTTCCACGGGCTCCGGCCTGTGGATGAACGGGGGAGGAACCGGTGGATAACTACACGGCTGTAACTACTACGTCTAGTGGGCTGACACCGGCCCGCCCCCTATATGTAGTATTGCTGAGCAGGTCGGAGCGAGAGCCCCACCGGCACCCAGAACTCACCCGGACCACCCTCCGACCCCGCCCGCATCGCGAGCCGCCGGTCGGGGAGCGGCACCGGGACACCCCCTCCGAAAGGCGACACCCATGGCTGTGACGGTCTACACCAAGCCCTCCTGCGTCCAGTGCACCGCGACGTACCGCGCCCTCGACAGCAAGGGCATCGACTACGAGGTGTTCGACCTCTCCGTGGACGAGAAGGCCCTCGAGGCCGTCAAGGCCCTCGGCTACCTCCAGGCGCCGGTCGTCATCACGGACGACGACCACTGGTCCGGCTTCCGCCCCGACAAGATCGCGACCCTCTGAGGCGCACGGACGGCGATCCGCGACGTCGTCGGCGGGCGCCGTAGCGCCGCTGCGGCTTCCTCCTCCGCCTTGCGGCTCACCGCGCAGTCGCCTCGGAGGCGGGACCGAGAACAGCAGCTGACGGGGAGAGGGGCCGAAGGATGAGCGGGCTCGTGTACTTCTCCAGCAGCTCGGGGAACACGCACCGGTTCATCGAGAAGCTCGGACGGCCGGCGCAGCGCATCCCGCTCCACGCCCGCCGCGACGGAGCCGCCCTCGACACGCTCCACGTCCACGAGCCGTACGTGCTCGTCCTCCCCACCTACGGCGGCGGCAACGGCGGAGGAGCGGTCCCCAAGCAGGTCATCCGGTTCCTCAACGATCCGTGCAACCGCTCCCTGATCCGCGGCGTCATCGGCGCCGGCAACACGAACTTCGGCGAGGCGTACTGCCTCGCCGGCGACATCATCGCCCGCAAGTGCGAGGTGCCGCACCTCTATCGATTCGAAGTATTCGGAACACCCGACGACGTCCGCGCCGTCGACGAAGGATTGGACACGTTTTGGACGCAGCAGTGATCGACGCTCCCCGCGACGCCGCACAGATGGACTACCACTCGCTCAACGCGATGCTGAACCTCTACGGCCCGAACGGAGAGATCCAGTTCGACAAGGACCGCGAGGCCGCTCGCGAGTTCTTCCTGCAGCACGTCAACCAGAACACGGTGTTCTTCCACACGCTCAAGGAGCGCCTCGACTACCTGGTCGAGAAGGAGTACTACGAGCAGGCCGTGCTCGACCAGTACTCGTTCGAGTTCATCCAGCAGCTCAACGACCTGGCGTACTCGAAGAAGTTCCGCTTCGCGACCTTCCTCGGCGCGTTCAAGTACTACACCTCGTACACGCTCAAGACGTTCGACGGGAAGCGCTACCTCGAGCGCTTCGAGGACCGCGTCGTGATGACCGCCCTCGGCCTCGCCCAGGGCGACGAGACGCTCGCGACCGCCCTCGTCGAGGAGATCGTCGCCGGCCGCTTCCAGCCCGCGACCCCGACCTTCCTCAACACCGGCAAGGCACAGCGCGGCGAGCTCGTCTCCTGCTTCCTGCTGCGCATCGAGGACAACATGGAGTCGATCGCCCGCGGCATCAACTCCGCGCTCCAGCTCTCCAAGCGCGGCGGCGGCGTCGCCCTCTCGCTCTCGAACATCCGCGAGGCCGGCGCCCCGATCAAGCAGATCGAGAACCAGTCCTCGGGCATCATCCCCGTGATGAAGCTCCTCGAGGACAGCTTCAGCTACGCCAACCAGCTCGGCGCGCGCCAGGGCGCGGGAGCGGTGTACCTCTCGGCGCACCACCCCGACATCCTCCGCTTCCTCGACACCAAGCGCGAGAACGCCGACGAGAAGATCCGCATCAAGACGCTCTCCCTCGGCGTCGTCGTGCCCGACATCACGTTCGAGCTCGCGAAGAACAACGAGGACATGTACCTCTTCTCGCCCTACGACGTCGAGCGCGTCTACGGCATCCCCTTCGGCGACATCTCCCTCTCGGAGAAGTACCGCGAGATGGTCGACGACCCGCGCATCAAGAAGACCAAGATCTCGGCGCGCGAGTTCTTCCAGACCATCGCCGAGATCCAGTTCGAGTCGGGCTACCCCTACATCGTGTTCGAGGACACGGTGAACCAGGCGAACCCGATCAAGGGCCGCATCAACATGTCCAACCTCTGCTCCGAGATCCTCCAGGTCAACACCCCGACGACCTACAACGAGGACCTCTCCTACGCGGAGATCGGCAAGGACATCTCCTGCAACCTCGGCTCGCTGAACATCGCGCTGACGATGGACTCGCCCGACTTCGGCCGCACCATCGAGACCGCGATCCGCGGCCTCACCTCGGTGTCCGACCAGTCGCACATCACCTCGGTCCGCTCGATCGAGGACGGCAACGACAAGTCGCACGCCATCGGCCTCGGCCAGATGAACCTGCACGGCTACCTCGCCCGCGAGCGGATCCACTACGGATCCGAGGAGGGCATCGACTTCACCAACATCTACTTCTACTCGGTGCTGTTCCACGCCCTGCGCGCCTCCAACAACCTCTCCATCGAGCGCGTCACCACCTTCGAGGGCTTCGCCGACTCGAAGTACGCCTCGGGCGAGTTCTTCGACACCTACACCGAGAAGGAGTGGGCGCCGGCCACCGAGCGCGTCTCCCGCCTCTTCGCCGACTCGGGCATCGCGGTCCCCACCCAGGACGACTGGCGTGCGCTCAAGGCCTCGGTCATGGAGCACGGCATCTACAACCAGAACCTGCAGGCCGTCCCGCCGACCGGCTCGATCTCGTACATCAACAACTCGACGTCCTCGATCCACCCGATCGCGTCGAAGATCGAGATCCGCAAGGAGGGCAAGCTCGGCCGCGTCTACTACCCGGCGCCGTTCATGACGAACGACAACCTGGAGTACTACCAGGACGCGTACGAGATCGGCTACGAGAAGATCATCGACACCTACGCCGCCGCCACGCAGCACGTCGACCAGGGCCTCTCGCTCACGCTCTTCTTCAAGGACACGGCGACCACCCGCGACGTCAACCGCGCTCAGATCTACGCCTGGCGCAAGGGCATCAAGACGATCTACTACATCCGCATCCGTCAGCTGGCGCTCGAGGGCACCGAGCTCGACCAGTGCGTCTCGTGCATGCTCTAGAGCACGCAGCCCCACCCCCCTCCGCACGACCCATCCGCAGCAGCGAGAAGGAATCATGACTCCCCCCGAGAAGCTCAAGCTCGTCGACTCCGTCCAGGCGATCAACTGGAACCGGATCCAGGACGACAAGGACGTCGAGGTGTGGAACCGCCTCACGAGCAACTTCTGGCTGCCCGAGAAGGTCCCGCTGTCGAACGACATCCAGTCGTGGAACACGCTCACGCACCAGGAGCAGCAGCTCACCATGCGCGTGTTCACCGGGCTCACCCTGCTCGACACCGTGCAGGGCACCGTCGGCGCCGTCTCGCTCATCCCGGACGCGATCACGCCTCACGAGGAGGCCGTCTACACGAACATCGCGTTCATGGAGTCGGTCCACGCCAAGTCGTACTCCTCGGTGTTCTCGACCCTGTCGAACACCCAGGACATCGACGAGGCCTTCCGCTGGTCGATGGAGAACCCGAACCTGCAGAAGAAGGCGTCCATCGTGATGGACTACTACCGCGGCGACGACCCGCTGAAGCGGAAGGTCGCCTCCACGCTGCTGGAGTCGTTCCTCTTCTACTCGGGCTTCTACCTGCCGATGTACTGGTCCTCGCGCGCCAAGCTCACCAACACGGCCGACCTCGTGCGCCTGATCATCCGCGACGAGGCCGTGCACGGCTACTACATCGGCTACAAGTTCCAGAAGGGGCTCGAGCGGGTCGACCAGGCCAAGCGCGACGAGATCAAGGACTACACGTTCTCGCTGCTCTACGAGCTCTACGACAACGAGGCGCAGTACACGCAGGACCTCTACGACCAGCTCGGCCTGACCGAGGACGTCAAGAAGTTCCTGCACTACAACGCCAACAAGGCGCTGATGAACCTCGGCTACGAGCCGATGTTCCCCAAGCAGGTCACCGATGTGAACCCCGCGATCCTGTCGGCCCTCTCGCCCAACGCGGACGAGAACCACGACTTCTTCTCGGGCTCCGGCTCCTCCTACGTGATCGGCAAGGCCGTGAACACCGAGGACGAGGACTGGGACTTCTAGGCGTCGACACCACGTCCCGGCCTCCACGGCGAACGGCCCCTCCCCTCGCGGGTGAGGGGCCGTTCCTCGTCTCCGGGCGGCGGGCGGGCGCCGGGTCACCGCACCCGGCGAGGCGCCGCCCTGTCGCCGAGGCGCCGTCCTGTCGGCGGCGCCTCGCGCGGCACGTCGGTGTCTCGCGGAGCGGGGCCGGAGCGGCCGTCGTGCGCGCCTCAGAGGGCCAGGCGCATCAGCACCCGGGGGAAGCCGTCGAGCACCGAGGTCGTGTCCGCGGCCTTCTCGAAGCCGGCGCGCTCGAACAGCGAGCGCGTGCCGACGTACGCCATCGTCCGGTCGACCTCCGCACCGGCGTTGTCGACCGGGTAGCCCTCGACCGCCGGTGCCCCGTGGGCTCGGGCGAACTCGACGGCGCCCTCGAGCAGCGGATGCGAGATCCCGCGCCCGCGGAAGCCGGGCCGCACGCGCAGGCACCACACGCTCCACACGTCGAGGGCGTCCACGTGCGGGATGCGCCGGTTCGTCGAGTAGCTCGTGTCGGCCCGGGGGTGCACCGCCGCCCAGCCGACCACCTCCTCGCCGTCGTACGCGAGGACGCCGGGCGGAGGGTCCTCCGCGACGAGCTCCCGCACCCGGGCACCGCGAGCGGGACCGGCGAGAGCCCGGTTCTCGACGGAGGAGCGGAGCCGGTAGCTCAGGCACCAGCACACGCTCGCGTCGGGGCGCTTCGGGCCGACCATCGTCGCCAGGTCGTCGAAGACGGTGGCCGCGCGCACCTCGATCGTCATGGCCGCAGCCTTCCACCGTCGGGGTGCGCGGACAAGCCGTTCAGAACTCAGGACGAACGACGAAGGACTTCCTCCCTGCCGCGGAATCGGGGTCGTGGCACCACGTTCGTCCTGCATCGTGAACGCACTCCGCCGATTCACCACTCCACCGCATGAATCGCACCAGCGCCCCCTGTTGGACGGCGCCCAGGCGGGGCGCCTACCGTGGACGAGGTATCCAACGAAGGAGCACTCCCTGTGAAGCACGTCCCCCTCGGCACCTCCGGTGTCGACTCCCCGAACGTCGTCCTCGGCCTCATGCGCATCCCCGAGATGAGCGACGAGGCGATCCGCGGCCTCGTCGGCGCCGCCCGCGACTCCGGCATCGACTTCTTCGACCACGCCGACGTGTACGGCGGCGAACTGCACCGCTGCGAGGAGCGCTTCGCCGAGGCGATGGCGCTCACCCCGTCGGAGCGTGAGCACGTCGTCCTGCAGACCAAGGCGGGCATCGTCCCGGACGGCCCCTACTTCGACTTCTCGTACGAGCACCTCATCGCCTCGGTCGAGGGCTCGCTGAAGGCGCTGCGCACCGACTACGTCGACGTGCTGCTCCTGCACCGGCCCGACGCGCTCGTCGAGCCCGATGAGGTGGCCCGCGCGTTCGACGAGCTGCACGCGTCCGGCAAGGTGAAGCACTTCGGCGTCTCGAACCAGACGCCGTACCAGATCGAGCTGCTGAAGAAGTCGCTGAACCAGCCGATCGTGGCGAACCAGCTGCAGCTCTCGATCACCCATGCGCCGCTGATCGCGCAGGGTGTCGCCTCCAACATGGTCGGCGAGGACCAGTCCGTCATGCGCGACGCCGGCATCCTCGACTACTGCCGCCTGAACGACATCACCGTCCAGGCCTGGTCGCCCTTCCAGGCGGGGTTCTTCACCGGCGTCTTCCTCGACAACCCGGCCTACCCCGAGCTGAACGCCGTCATCGACCGGCTCGCAGCGACCTACGAGGTCCCGGCGATCGCCGTGGCCACCGCCTGGATCACCCGCCACCCGGCGGGCATGCAGGTCGTGCTCGGCACGACCAACGAGCAGCGCGTGCGCGATGCGGCCCTCGGCTCCGATCTGCCGCTCACGCGGCCGGAGTGGTACGAGCTGTTCCGCGCGGCGGGCTACCTCGTCCCCTAGAGCTCCCACCCCGGAGGAAATGCGCGTCGGCGCAGAGAGGCACGGACTCCCCGGAGTCCGTGCCTCTTCCCGTCCCCGCGAGACGCCGGTCGGAACGCCCGCCGCGGTGTGCCGCGGACCGAAGCGGCATCTCGCGGGGGAGGGGCGGGAATAGGAACGGCACCCCTGCGTTGAACTTGAGCGTAACCGACTCAACTTCCTCAGGAGGACAGGTGCCCGACAACTACAGCGAGGCCGGAGCGAGCTCGTTCGACGACTTCCTCGCCCGCTACCTCGACGGTGAGCGCGCCCGCGCGGCGCGGTCGATCGACCTCAGCCGATTCCTCACCGCCCGTACCCGCGACATCCTGCAGTCCGCAGGACGCTTCGCCCTCGAGCGCGGCCAGACCGAGCTCGACGCCCTGCATGTGCTCCGCGTGCTCATCGACGACGAAACCGTCTCGCAGGCCGTGCGCCGCATCGGCGGCGACCCCGCCGCCATCGCCACCGCCGCGGAGGCGCGCCTCCCGCAGGCCGACGAGGCCCACGCCTCGCAGAACGCGGCCACCATCACCCCCAGCGCGCAGCGCGCGCTGTTCCACGCCTACCAGGTCGCCCGCTCCAGCGGCTCGACCTACATCGAGCCCGAGCACCTCTTCTTCGCGCTCGTGCTCGGCCAGGACGCCCCCGCCGGGCAGGTCCTCGCCCGCGCCGGCGTCACCGCCGAGGCCCTCACCCAGGGCATGCGCGAGACCGAGGCCCCGCAGCAGCAGGAGGCGGGACAGCCCGCCTCCGACACTCCGATGCTCGACAAGTTCGGCACCGACCTCACCGCTCTCGCCCGCGAGGGCCGGCTCGACCCGGTCATCGGGCGCGCCGACGAGATCGAGCAGACCTTCGAGATCCTCAGCCGCCGCACCAAGAACAACCCGGTGCTCGTCGGCGAGGCCGGCGTCGGCAAGACCGCGATCGTCGAGGGCCTGGCCCGCGCGATCGTGGCGGAGGAGGTCCCCGAGCAGCTGCGCGGCAAGCGCGTGATCTCGCTCGACCTCCCCGGCATGCTGGCCGGCACCCGCTACCGCGGCGACTTCGAGGAGCGCCTCACCGGCACCATGGACGAGATCGCGGCCCACTCCGGCGAGCTGATCGTCTTCATCGACGAGGTCCACACCGTCGTCGGTGCGGGCGGCGGCGGCGAGGGCGGCATGGACGCGGGCAACATCCTCAAGCCGCGTCTGGCCCGAGGCGACCTGCACCTCGTCGGCGCCACCACGCTCAAGGAGTACCGCACCATCGAGAAGGACCCGGCACTGGAGCGGCGCTTCCAGCCGGTCCGCGTCGGCGAGCCCGGCATCGAGGACGCGGTCGCCATCCTGCACGGCCTGCGCCCCGCCTACGAGGAGCACCACCGCGTGCGCTTCACGGACGAGGCCCTGCGCGCCTCCGTCGAGCTCTCGGCCCGGTACCTCACCGACCGCGTGCTGCCCGACAAGGCGATCGACCTGATCGACCAGGCCGGCGCGCGCCTCCGCCTCCGCCTCGGAGCCGGCGTCGACACCGGAGCTCTGCTCGAGCGTCTGGCGACCCTGGAGGCCGACAAGAACGCGGCCGTCTCGGCCGAGCACTACGAGGAGGCGTCCCGCGTCCGCGACGAGATCAGCGCCGTGCAGGCGGAGCTCGACGCGGCCACCGGCAGTGCCCCCGCGGAGGCGGTCGTCGGCGAGACCGAGATCGCGGCCGTCATCGCCCGCGCCACCGGCATCCCGGTGTCGCGGCTCACGGAGGGGGAGCGCGAGCGCCTCGCCCACCTCGAGACCGAGCTGCACCAGCGGGTCATCGGCCAGGACGACGCGGTCACCGCGGTCGCCCGGGCCGTCCGCCGCAGCCGCACAGGCCTCGGCGACTCCTCGCGCCCGGTCGGCTCGTTCCTCTTCCTCGGTCCGACCGGTGTCGGCAAGACGGAGCTGGCGCGCACCCTCGCGGGCTCCCTCTTCGCCGATGAGCAGTCGGTCATCCGCTTCGACATGAGCGAGTTCGGCGAGCGTCACACGGTCTCGCGGCTGGTCGGCGCCCCTCCCGGGTACGTCGGCTACGACGAGGCCGGTCAGCTGACCGAGCGCGTGCGCCGGAACCCGTACTCGGTGGTCCTCTTCGACGAGATCGAGAAGGCGCACCCCGACGTGTTCAACCTGCTGCTGCAGGTGCTCGACGACGGGCGTCTGACCGACGGCCAGGGGCGGACGGTCGACTTCCGCAACACGGTGATCATCATGACCTCGAACCTCGGCTCGGAGTTCCTGGCCTCGCGGTCGGGTGCGCTCGGCTTCGTCGCTCAGAGCGACGCGTCGGCCGAGGGCTTCGCCTCGGAGAAGGACCTGCGCGATCGCGTCATGGGCCGACTCCGCGAGGCGATGCGCCCCGAGTTCCTCAACCGGATCGACGAGATCGTCCTGTTCCGCCGCCTCGGCCGCGAGCAGCTGCGGGAGATCGTCGGCATCGTCCTCGACACCACGCGCTCCCGCCTCGCTCACCGCGAGGTGACGCTCGAGGTGACGGAGGCGGCCGTCGACTGGCTCGCCGAGAACGGCTACGAGCCGCAGTACGGCGCCCGGCCCCTCCGCCGGCTCGTCCAGCGCTCCATCGACGACCGGATCGCCGACCTGTTCGTCAGCGGCGAGGTCTCCGACGGAGGCGCGGTCCGCGTCGACGCCGTCGCCGGCGAGCTGCTGGTGACCTCGGCCGCCGCCCTCCCGCTGGCCGCGTAGCCGGTCCCGCTCCGACCCCCGTCCCTCCTCCTTCCGCGAGACACCGCTCGTGACGACGGCACCGCCCGTCGTCGCGAGCGGCGCCCGCGGAGGGGGAGGGGCGGGGGTCTTCGCGTCCCCACGGCTTGCCACAGCGGTCCGGGCGGGATAGACACGAGAGCACGAGAACCGGAGGCACGATGTCGAACCCGCGCTACTACGACCCCGTGGGCAAGGCGGTCCGGGCGCTGCTCGTGCTGAGCCTCGTCTGCTTCGCCCTGGCGGTGGGCATGTTCGCCCTCGACATCGTCATGCCCGGCACCATGACGGACGAGCGACGGCCCTGGGCCGAGGCCAGCGGGGCGCTCGCCTCGTTCGGCGTGCTGGCCCTCATCGTCTACTTCGCGACCGTCGCGATCGTCGGCGCGATCCGGGGGCGCGGGCAGTAGCCCCGGCTCCGACGCCGTCGTCCGACAGGAACGCGTCCGGCCCGCGGGATCCGAGGATCCTCGCGGGCCGGACGCGTTCTCGCGAGCCGTCGGGCGCCGGTCAGGGGCACTTCTTCGCGGTGATCGTCACCTTCAGCGTGGCGTCCGGAGCGACGGGGGAGCCGCCGGCCGGCTCCTGCCCGGTGACCTGGCCGGCGTCGGGCGCCTTCGGATCCTCGGCGCAGGCGAGCGTGATCTTCGTGAAGCCGGCGGCGCCGAAGGCGTTCTTCGCGGCCTCCAGATCCTGGCCCGTCACGTTCGGCACGGTCTTCTGGTTGCCGGAGCTGGTGAACACGGTGATCGCGGTGCCGCGCGGGGCCGAGCCCGACGGGTCGGCGCGGGTGACCGTCCCGACCGCGGCGTCGCTCGCCTCCGTGCCGCCCTGCACGACGCCGAAGCCGGCCGCCTCGAGCTTGGCCTCGGCGTCGGCGGAGGAGAGCCCGACGACATCCGGGATGTCGACCTTCGGGACGACCTGCAGCGAGCCGTCGGCCTCCGGGAACGCCGTCCCGCCGTACGTCGCGTCGGCGGCGCGCATGACGACCGGCCAGATGCGGTGGCGCGCGGTGGCGGCGGATCCGGAGTCGAAGGAGTAGCGGCCGAGGCGCAGGTTCGCGTCACCCTTCACGTTGAACACGCCGACGGCGGTCGCGACGCGGGTGCTCGCTCCGGTCATCCAGGTGGCCTTCGCGTCGTCGGTGGTGCCGGTCTTGCCGATCAGCGGAACGCCGTCGCCGGTGCGGGAGGCCACGGCCGTCCCTCCGCCGGTGAAGGTCGCCTGCAGCGCGACGGCCGCGGTGGCGGCGACGTTGCGGTCGATCGACTGGCGGCAGTTCGCCGGGGGCACCGGCTGGTCGGCTCCGGCGGAGTCGGTGATGCGGTCGATCGCGACGGGGTCGCAGGTCGTGCCGCCGGAGGCGATGGTGGCGAAGGCGCCGGCCATCGAGAGGGGCGAGACGTAGTTCGTGCCGAGCACCGACGACGGGTTGTGCTCGAGCTCCTCGCCGCTGCCCTGCTTCACGCCCATGTCGACCGCGGTGTCGCGGATGCCGCACAGGTCGAGCTCACGGGCCATGCCGACGAAGCCGGTGTTGAGGGAGGTCTTCGTGAAGGACACCGGGGTGCCGACCTCGCCGGTGCCGCCCTCGTCGTTCTTCGCGCTCGTCTCGTTGCTCGTGTCGGTGCCGCCGGAGACGCAGGAGTCCGTGAAGGTGCCCCAGGTGGACTTGCGCGTCCCGTCGACCGACTCGTTGATGCTGTGGCCCTCCTTCAGCCACTCCACCAGCGTGAAGAGCTTGTAGGTCGAGCCCGGCTGGATCCCGGAGGATCCGCCGTTGGCCCGATCGGTGCTGTAGTTCACGGCGCTGTAGGACGGGTCGGTCGTGAGGACGTCCGGATCCTGCGAGTACTTCTTGTTCTGCGTCATCGCGAGCACGCGCCCGGATCCGACCTCGACGCTGACCGAGACGGCTCCGACGTCGAAGTTCCAGGTCTGCGGGACCTGCGCGTCGACGGCGGCGACGGCCGCGTCCTGCAGGCCGACGTCGAGCGTCGTGTAGACGTCGAGGCCGCCGCGGCGGAAGTTCGTCCAGCGGGTGTCCTCGTCGGCGCCGAAGATCTCGTTGTTCTTCAGGACGTTGGTGACGTAGTCGCAGAAGAAGCCCGCGTTGCCCGCGGTCGAGCAGCCGGTGCTGGGCTGGGTGATGCGGGGCTCGATCGGAGTGGCGACGGCGGCGTCGTGGTCCTCCTGCGAGATCTTCCCCTCCTCGAGCATCTTGCCGATGATGTAGTCGCGGCGGTCCTTGTTGCGGGCGTAGCCGTTCGCGGCGCCGTTGTCCGGGTTGTCGGGCTGGTCGATCCGCAGGACGGCCGGGTTGTTGACGATCGCGATGAGGCTCGCGGCCTGGGCGATCGAGAGGTCCGCGGCCGAGGTCGCGTAGTAGTAGTTCGCGGCGGTCTCGAGGCCGTAGGTGGTGCCTCCGAAGAACGCGATGTTGAGGTAGCCCTGGAGGATCTGGTCCTTCGTGTACTGCTTCTCGAGCCCGATGGCGAGCTTCATCTCGCGGAGCTTGCGCTCGGGGGAGGTCCGGGTGGCCTCGTCGATCGCGGCCGCGCGCTCGGCGTCGTCCGAGATGTTGCGGACGGCCTTCTCGACGAGGACGTTCTTCACGTACTGCTGGGTGATCGAGGATCCGCCCTGCACGTCGTTGCCGAGCACGTAGGTCTGCGCGACGGCGCGGAGCGTGCCGGGGAGGTCGACTCCGCCGTGGTCGTAGAAGCGGGGGTCCTCACCCGAGACGGCGGCGTCCTTGGCGGCCTGGGCGATGCGGTCGAGCGGCACCTCGACGCGGTTCTCGACGTAGAAGGAGGCGAGCAGCTGCGGGCCGTCGGAGCCGGTCGCGTAGATGTTGCTCTTCTCGGAGAGCTTGTCGACCTCGAGGTAGTCGGGCAGGCCGTCGAAGACGCCGATCGACTGGTTCGCGGCGACTCCGGCGAGCGCCACAGCCGGGGTGACGGTGGCGGTCACGAGGACTCCGGCCACGACGCTCATGCCCAGGAAGCCCACGATCGCCTTGACCACACCACCGGTGGTCCTTCTGTCGGACGCCAAACCTTCTCCTTCGCGAATCCCCCCGGATGCTGCGACGACCGCGGCCGACGCCCTGCACGCTCCGTGCGGCAGGTCAACCTCGACAGACTAACCCGAGAGCCCCCGAAGACGAAGGCCCGGCCAGAGGCCTGAAAAGACCCTGACCGCGACCCGGGGGACGGTGTTCCCTAGGCTGTCGGCATGGCGAGCCCCTCCTCCGACCCCGGACCGGCCGACGCGACGACCCCGGAGGCCGCTCCGGTCGCGCCCCCGCAGGCCGTCCCCGCACCGCCCACGGGCGCCCTCTCGTACGCTCTCGGCTTCCTCGCGTTCATCGGGATCCCGTTCCTCAGCCTGATCGTGGGCGGCATCGTCATGGCGTCCGTGTACCCCTCCGCCCGGAGGAAGGGCGGGCTCGCCGCCGAGAACGCGCGGAACGCGGCGAACTGGGGTCTGACGGTGATCCTGATCGGGGTCGTGACGCTCGGCGCGCACGTCGTGCTGCTCTTCGCCGCCTCCGACACCCCGCTCGCGAAGGGCTTCTACCCGATCGGCATCCCGATCACGCTGTTCGCCGTGCTCTGGCTGGTGCACTTCGTGCTGATCATCTGCGGACTGGTGAAGGCGAACCAGCGCGAGGTGTTCCGTCCGCGCATCGCGATCCCGTTCCTCCGCCCGCCCGCGGCCTGAGCTCAGGCGCCGACGGGCCAGAGGTAGTCGAGCCCCGGCGGCGTGCCGGGGAACAGCGGGCCGTAGTGGTCCTCGTCCTTGGCCACGAGCTTCGAGCGGTGCGAGAGGTGCAGCCGCTCGTCGCCGAACCACGGCGGGAGCGGGTAGTCGCCGGTCAGGTAGGCGGCGAGATCCTCCGGGGCGGCGGCGAGGGCCTCCTCGGTCTTCACGAGGCACGTGTCGGCGAAGCCGCGCTCCGTCCACTCCGCGCAGGTCTCGCGCTGGTAGGTCATCAGCGCCGGCCGGTAGCCCCGCCACATCCGCGTGACGGGGTGGTTCTGCCAGCCGTACCCCGGGACGGTCAGCGCCCGCATGACCTGCAGCGTCTCGACGCGCTGCTTGCCGAGCCGCTTGCCGTCGAGGGCGCGGACGCTGCGGTGGAAGTCGGGGTAGGGGAGGAAGGTCTGCACGCCTCCCAGTCAACAGCGGCCCGTCTCCCTCCGGCCACCCTCCCGTCACGCCGATGTCGCCTGGCGTGCGTAGCGTCCGGGGCATGACCGGACTCCCCCTCCTCGCCACCGACGACGTGCAGCTGCGCTGGGCGCGGCCCGAGGTCCTCGACTCCGCCCGCCACCGGATGCTGCGCCTGCTCACCCTCGCCGAGCGCCTGCGCTACGAGGCGACGAGTCGGCGCGAGGTCCGGGACGGCTTCCTCCTCGGCCGGGTCCTCGTGCGCGAGCTTGCCGCCGAGACGCTCGGGATCGATCCCCTCGAGGTAGCCGTGGACGCGCGCTGCGAGCGCTGCTCCGGACCGCACGGCCGCCCGGTGCTCGGCGGCGAGCACCCGGCGCTGGAGCGGATGCGGATCAGCATCGCGCACTGCGACGGCGCGGTGGTCGCGGCGCTGGCGACCGGACGCGACATCGGGATCGACGCGGTGCGCGCCCGCACCGTCCGCGACCGCGTGGCCTCCGGGGCGACGACGGCGGAGCAGGTGCTCGCCGATCTGCGCTCGCAGGCGGTCGCGAAGGCCGACGGGCGTGGGACCTCGAGCGACGAGCCCGTCCGCTTCCGCACCAGGGAGGGTGCGACCGAGGCCTGGATCGAGGGCTCGAGCCGCTACTTCGCCGTCTCGGAGCCGACGGTCCACTCCGCGCTCGTCGTGGCGGTCGCGGTCGCTCAGGAGTGACCGCGGGGCGCGGTCCCCGGCCGTTGCGCTGGTCCGCGCCTAGGCGAACAGCGACAGCGTGATCGTCGAGCGGTAGGAGCCGGCCTCGACGTCCGGCTCGGCCAGCAGCCGCAGCTCGGCGTCGGCGCTCCAGGTGCCGGCCCCGCCGGCGGCTCCGAGCAGCAGCGCGTCGCGCAGGCCCGCGCCGCCCTCGAGGGAGGAGGCGACCGGATCGCCCGCGACGGCGCCGGTGCCGGTGATCAGGCGCGGGGTCCAGCCGAGGTGGTCGGCTCCGATCGAGGCGCTCGCGCCGGTGAGGGCGCTCGCCGAGGCGAGGACGTACCAGTCGTTCTGCGCGCCGACGCGCGAGTCGGTGACGGTGACCGTGGGGATCCCGCCCGTGAACCGGCGCTGGAGGGCGGTGGAGCCCGACTCGGCGAGGTCGACGGCGTCGGCGGCGACGGAGAGCGAGAGGGAGCCGGGCTGCGCCGGAGGGGTGATGTCGACGTCGACGTCCACTCCGTCGAGGTCGTGGAGCAGGGGCGGCGTGCGGACCGGGTCCTCGCCGGTGAGGGGATCGGCGGCGTCGGGCGGGGTGGCGGAGGG
>NZ_PSVY01000022.1:0-57905 GCF_002932635.1 Rathayibacter sp. AY1D1 | reverse complement strand
GAGAGCACCTCTCCCGACACCGAGGACGCCCCCACCGGAAGCTGACACCGGAAGCTGACACCCGACCACTCGCCCCACCCGCCCCGCTCGCGGCGGGAACGCCGACGGCCCGGAGGACACTGTCCCCCGGGCCGTCGGCGTCCGTCAGCGCGCGTCGCGGCGGCGGCGCGTGACTCCGAGCGCGAGCGCTCCACCGGCGAGCAGGGCGAGAGCCGCCGCGGCGGTCCAGCCCGTCTCGACGCCGGTGCTCGCGAGTCCCGAGCCGGTCCGCGGAGGAACGGCGCCGGCCGGAGCAGGAGCCGGCGTGCGGGTCGGCTCGGCCGTGGGCTGCGCGGTCGGCGCCATGGTCGGCTCAGCCGTCGGCGCCACCGTCGGCTCGACGGTCGGCCCAACAGTCGGTCCCGGAGTCGGCACCGTCCCCGTCCCGAACACGGAGTCCGCGGAGCCGAGCGACGCGAGCACCGTCTCGCCGTTCGCGTCGTCCACGCCGTCGTTGTCGGTCACCGCGAACACCTCGCCGGAGCCGGTGATCCCGAGGCCCTCGAGCTTCTCCTGGGTCCAGCCGTTCCCGGCCTGCAACGCGGGCAGCACGTCGACCGCGAGGGTCTTCTCGAGCATCGGCAGCGTCTCGCCGACCGCCGCGCCGGCCTCCATCGGCAGCGGCACCGTGTACACGGCCTTCAGCACGGCGTCCGGCCCGTTGAGCTTGTCGCGCTCGATCACCGCGAGCGTGCCCGCGGGGGTCAGCGTGATCTCCGAGAGCCCGTTCCAGTCGCCGTCCGCCCCGGACACGGCCTCCAGCGGGTAGCCGAAGAAGCTCCAGCTGTCGGCGGCGACGTCGTAGCGCCCGATCCGGACCACTCCGTCGGCGTCGATCGAGGCCTCGCGCTGCAGCGCCGTCCAGACGATCTCACCGGCGGCGCCGTCCTCGACGGTCACTCCCTCGAAGCCCTGCTTGCCCAGTGCGGAGGCGAGCTCCGCGGGCAGGGCGATCCGCTCGGTCACCGCGGCGTCCGCGTCGAGCCGCAGGAGCGCGTTGCCGTCGCCTGTCCCGCCCTCCGTCACGGCCCAGAAGCCGCCGTCGACACGGGCGGCGATCCCCTCCAGATCCAGAGCGGCGGGCTCGCCGCCCTCGGTCACCGTGAGGGTCGTGTCGAGCAGCGCCGGCGAGACGGAGGTGTCGATCGAGTGGAGGGTGCTCGGCGCGTAGGCGCTGTCGGTCACCGCGTACAGGCGGTCGGGCGCCGCCGGGTCGGTCGAGAGGCCCGAGAGCGCACCCCAGGGCAGCGGCGATCCGTCGACGTCGGCCGACAGCACGGTCGGCAACGCGGGGGCGGAGGCGCCGAGCGCGTAGAGCTGCACGCTCGCGCGGACGGCGGCCTCGGCGTCGTCCGTCTCGCTCGAGACGACCAGCAGGTCGCGCTCGGGCAGGGCGAGCAGCCCCTCCGGGCCGGGCGTCGAGGGCAGCGCCTGCACGAAGCGCGGCGCGGTCGGCTCCGACACGTCGTAGACGGCCACGAAGTTGGCCCGCTCGGCGCCGACGAACACGTAGGGGACGCCGTCGAAGGTGGCCGAGAGCAGGCCCTCGGGCTCGGAGCCCTTCGCGTCGGAGCGCTTGTCCGGGTAGAGCCCGAGGCGCACCGCGAGGTGGTCGAACGAGTTCCCGGCGTCCCACTGCACGGCCCCGGTCGCGGCGTCGAGGATCGACCAGCCGCGCGTGCCGCCCTTCCAGTCGCCCTCGTTCGCGATCGCGACGTGGTCGTCGCCGACCCAGCCGATCGCGTCGGGCTCGCGCGGGACGTCGGTGATCGAGCCGGTCAGCGAGATCGAGTCGTCGTCGAGCGTGTCGATGCCGCTGACGGAGGCGGTGCCCGCGGTGTACGAGGCGGTGACGGAGCGGGTGGCCAGGTCGACGATCGCGACGGCGTTGTTCTCCTGCAGCGTCACGGCGACGGCCGTGTCGGCGGGGTTGATCGAGACGTACTCGGGCTCCGGGTCCGACGCGGTGTCGAGGCCGGCGAGACCGGTGAGGTCGACGTGCTCCGGCACCCAGGCGGAGGGGTCGCCCGCGAGGTCCATCACCACGAGCTCCCCGGCGGGCGCCTGCGGGAGGTCGCCCTCCTCGCCGCCCTCGGGGGCGAGGTCCTCGTCGCGCTGGTTCTCGATCGCGATGACCGCGGTCGAGCCGTCGGTGGTGACGTCGATGGAGTCGGGCTGGCCGCCGAGCTCGATGCTCGCGACGGGCGCGAGCTCGTCGGCGTGCAGCACGCTGACGTGGCCGGAGGGGTTCGCGAAGTCGCCGTCGCTCGTGTCGACCACCGCGAGCACGTACTCGCCGGTCGCGTAGACCGAGGTCGGCTCGCCGCCCACGCCGACGCCGCCGAGCGGCTCGGGGGCGTCGGGGTCGGAGATGTCGAGGACGTCGATGCGCTGCCCGGCGGAGTCCGTCGAGTAGACCAGGCGGCCGTCGGGCGACGCGCTCGAGATCTCGGCGACGGCGGAGTCGGCGGACGGGTCGGCCGCGTTCAGGTAGGCCGGCACCGTGGCGATGCGGGTGAAGAAGGAGTCGCCCGCGGCGGAGGCGGGCAGGGCCGCGGCTCCGAGGGTGCAGCCGGCGAGGGTGACGGTGAGGGCGAGGGCGGCGGTGCGGGTGCTGGTGCGGGTGTGACGAGAGGACACGGGTCTCCTGAGCGGCTTCGAAGGAACCCGCCCACGCTGGCCGCCCCCGGTGAACGCCCCGCCGCCCGCAGGTGTCCGCCCGGCGAACGCGCGGTGGCGGAGCCGCGACCGGGCGGGGGTCTCGAGACGCCGCGTGCCGCAGTCCGCCGCACGGACGCCTCGAGATCCGCCAGGCGGCGTGGTCAGCGCGCGAGGCCCTCCGCGGCCGAGCCCCAGGAGCCGAGGGCCGCGCGGACTCGCTCGTCACGCGCGAGCGTCAGCGCCTCCGCGTACCCCTCCTCCAGCACGTCGTCGAGCCGCACCCGCGCACCCGTCTCGGAGGAGCGGACCGCCGCCTCCACCATCGCGAGGCTCCGCACGTTCGAGTGCACCTCGCCCGAGGGCACCGCCCCCGAGCCCAGCACCCGCACGAACTCCGCGAGCGAGCCCGCGATCTCCTCGGGCACGGGCTCGAGCGTGGCGGTCCGCACCGCCTCCGACTCGCGCGACTGCCACTCCGGAGCGCCGTCGCCGTCCCAGTGCGCGGTGCCGCCGGCCCCGTTCACGCGCCAGTCGCCGTTCCACGAGGTCTCGAGGCCGTCGGCGCACCAGCTGCCGGTGTAGCTGAAGCGCACTCCGCCGGCGAACTCGAACACGGCGCTCGCCGCGGCTCCGTCGGCGTACCAGCTCCAGCCCGGGTTGTACTCCTCGCAGTAGACCGCGACCGGGTCGCTGTCGAGCAGGTACCGCGCCGCGTCGAAGGCGTGGATCGCCATGTCGACCAGGAGCACGTGGTCCATCTCGTCGCGGAAGCCGCCGAAGCGGGGCGCCTTCGCGAAGTGCACGGAGGCGGTGCCCAGCTGCCCGAGCCCGGCGATCTGCTCGCGGAAGGCGGTGATCGCCGCGTAGTAGCGGCGCGACTGGCTGGTCATCAGGAGCCGGCCCGAGGCCTCGGCCGTCGCCGCGAGCACCAGCGCCTCGGCGATGGTCGGCGCGATCGGCTTCTCGGAGAGCACGGGCAGCCCGGCGAACAGCGCCTCCGAGCTGACGGGCAGGTGCGCCCGCGGCACGGTCACGTTGACCACGGCGTCGGCGCCGGAGCGCGCGGCGACCTCGGCGACGGAGGTGCCGACCGCGACCGGGCCGACCCCCTCCTCCTCCGCGGCAGCCGTGGCGAGGTCGACGTCGAGGTCGACCAGGCCGACGAGCTCGGCGTCCGGGGAGTCGCGGATGGTGCGGATCCAGGCGCGGCCCATCGCGCCGGCGCCGACCTGGACGAGGCGGACCGTCATCGGACGAGCGCTCCCTCGTAGTCCTGGCCGTTGTGGAAGTCCTCGGTCTCGTAGCGCTGCAGCACCGGGAGGCGGCGCTCGGGGCGCGAGGAGCGCACCCACTCGACGCCGTTCGCGATCACGCGGCGCACCTCGGCCTGGTGGTAGACGGGGTAGTCCTGGTCGCCGGGGGAGAAGAAGAAGATGCGCCCGTGGCCGCGCTTCCAGGTCATGCCGGAGCGGAAGACCTCGCCGCCCGTGAAGGTCGAGAGGAACACGAGCTCGTCGGGCGCCGGCACGTCGAAGAACTCGCCGTACATCTCCTGCTGCGGGATCAGGAAGGGGTGCGGGATCCCCTGGGCGATGGGGTGCGTGGGGTCGACGGTCCAGACCAGCTCGCGGTCCTGCTCCGAGCGCCAGCGCAGCGTGCAGGTGGTGCCCATGAGCTTGCCGAAGATCTTCGACCAGTGGCCGGAGTGCAGGACGACGAGGCCCATGCCCGAGAGGACGTGACGCTGGACGCGCTCGACGATCTCGTCGGAGACGTCGCCGTGGGCCATGTGGCCCCACCAGACGAGCACGTCGGTGGCGTCGAGGACGTCCTCGGTGAGGCCGTGCTCGGGCTCGTCGAGCGTGGTGGTGGAGACGGTGGCGCGCTCGCCGAGGTTCTCGCGGATGCCGTCGGCGATCGTGCTGTGCATGCCGTCGGGGTAGATCGCGCGGACCTTCTCCTCGATCTGCTCATGGCGGTTCTCGCCCCAGACGAGGACGCGGACGGGGGAGGAGGGTGTGGTCACGGTGTTCCTTCTTCGACGGTGGAGACGGTGCGGCGGTGGGCGGCCCGACACGGGGTTAACCGCTTTACCGGCCGCGTCTCCTAGGATGCGGGAGACGTCCGCCCCGCGTCAACCACGGCCGGGCGGCGCGAGCGGAGGAGGCGCGGTGGCCACGATGAGGGATGTCGCGCGCCTCGCGGGGGTCTCGATCGCGACGGTGTCGTTCGTGGTCAACGACACCAAGCCCGTCTCGCCCGAGACCCGCGAGCGGGTGCGGGCGGCGATGCACGAGCTCGGCTTCCGGCCGCACGCCCTGGCCCGCGCCCTCGCGCGGCGCCGCTCGGGGATCGTCGCGGTCGTCTATCCGCTCGTGTCGAGCCGGCCGCTCAACACCGCCACCTCGTTCCTGCTCGGAGCCGCCGAGGCCGCGGCGGAGCAGGACCACTCGATCGTCCTGTGGCCGACGGTCGGCGGCTCCGACCGCCTCGCCGACCTGCGCGCCGACGGCCTGATCGACGGCGTCGTGCTGATGCAGGTCACCAGCGAGGACGAGCGCGTGCCGGTCCTGCGGGACTCCGGCACGCCCTTCGCCCTCATCGGGCGCACCCGCGACCCGTCCGCCCTCGACTGGGTCGACATCGACTTCGAGGGGATGGTCGAGGAGGCGCTCGGCCGGCTCGCCGGCCTGGGGCACGCGCGGGTGGCGCTCGTGCTCGGCCCGGACCGCGACGCCGCGGCCGACTTCGGCCCCTACGCGCGCACCCAGGAGGCGTTCGCGCTCGCCTGCGCGGCCCGCGGCGTCGAGGGCGTGCTGCTGCGCTGCGAGGAGTCGCCCGCCGGTGGCCGCACCCTCGCCCGCTCGTTCGACCCCGCCTCCGCGACCGCCGTGGTGATCGTCAACGGGGGCGCCGCCGTCGGGTTCGCGCACGAGGTGCGGCACCGCGGGCTGCGCGTGCCCGAGGACCTCTCGATCGTCCTGCTCGCCTCCGACCCCGACGTCGCCGACCTGGCCGACCCGGCGCTCGACCTGCTCGTCGCGCCCGGCCGCGAGCTCGGCCGCCGCGGAGTGGAGGCGCTGCTCGCCCGCCTCGCCGACCCGGCGGCGCCGCTCCTCCAGGAGCGCATCGGCGGCCCGTGGCGCCCCGGCGGCTCTGTCGCCCCTCCGCGCTGACGGCCGGCGCCCCGGGAAGCCCCGGGAGCGCGCGCTACGGCACGATCGAGTCGATGTAGCCGCCGTCGACGCGCACGGCGGCGCCCGTGGTGGCCGAGGCGAGCGGGGAGGCGAGGTACGCCACCATGTGGGCGATCTCCTCCGGCTCGATGAGGCGCTTCAGCAGCGACTGCGGCCGGTGCAGGCGCATGAACTCGCGCTGCGCCTCCTCCCACGGCAGCTCGCGGTCGACCAGCTCGTAGACGAAGTCCTCGACGCCGCCCGTGTGGGTCGGCCCGGCGAGCACGCTGTTCACCGTCACCCCGGTGCCGGCGGCGGCCTTGGCGAAGCCTCGCGAGACGCCCAGCAGCGCGGTCTTCGACACTCCGTAGTGGATCATCTCGGCGGGCGTGACGACGGCGGAGTCGCTGCCGATGTAGAGGACGCGACCCCACTCGCGCCCCATCATCCCGGGGAGGTAGGCGCGGGTGAGGCGCACGCCGGTGAGCACGTTGACCTCGAAGTAGCGGCGCCACTCGTCGTCGTCGATGGAGAGCGCATCGGCGGAGCCGAAGATCCCGAGGTTGTTGACGAGCACGTCCACCTCCGAGGCCGCGCGCAGGAGGGAGGCCGTGCCCTTCTCCGTCGACACGTCGGCCGCGACTCCGCGCACCCGCGCCTCCGGCACCGCCGCGCCGACGGCCTCGATCGCCCGGCGGATCGACCGCTCGGAGCGGGCGTTCACGATCACCTCGGCGCCCGCCTCCGCGAGCGTCGTCGCGATGGCCAGTCCGATGCCCTGCCCCGACCCCGTGACGAGGGCCGTGCGCCCGGTGAGATCCAACCCGATCATGCTGCTCCGCTCCGCTCCGCGCCGCCGCCCGCCGGCCGCGCTCGGGGTCGAGCATGCCACCGAGCCCTGACATCCGGCCCACTCCCGGCTGAGGACGCCCGCGGGTCGCCGCGGCGTCGCTCGGAACGGCGGAGACCGTTGCCAACCGTACACTCGTGCGTTACGGTCTAATCAATCGGCAATACGTATTACCCGTGGGTAGTACGCCGATGACCCAGACTGTCGACGAGGACGAGGCGGACGCGTGACCCCGATGCAAGCAGATGTCGCCGTGATCGGCGGCGGACTCGGAGGAGTGGCCGCGGCAATCGCCCTCGCCCGCAACGGCCTCTCGGTCGTGCTGACCGAGCAGTACCCGTGGCTGGGCGGTCAGCTCACCTCGCAGGGCGTCCCGCCGGACGAGCACACCTGGGTCGAGCAGTTCGGCGTCACCGCCGACTACCGGCGCCTCCGGGACGGCATCCGCGGCTACTACCGCCGCAACTACCCCCTCACCGCCGAGGCGATGCGCGACGACCGCCTGAACCCCGGCCGCGGACTCGTGAGCCGGCTCTGCGCCGAGCCCCGCGTCGCCGTCGCCGTGCTCGACGAGATGCTCGCCCCCTACCGCTCGAGCGGAGCGATCCGCGTCGTCACCGGCGTCGTCCCCTTCGCCGTCGACGGCGGCCCGGGCCGGATCGAGCGCGTCCTGCTGCGCGACGCGGTCTCGGGCGAGGAGCTCGCCGTCTCCGGACGGTACGTGGTCGACGCGACCGAGACGGGGGAGCTGCTCCCCCTCGCGGAGGTCGACTACGTCACGGGCTCCGAGTCGCGCGACGAGCACGGCGAGCCCAGCGCTCCCGCCGTCGCCGACCCGATGAACGTGCAGGCCGTCACCTGGTGCTTCGGCTTCGACAGCGCGGACGGCGACCACACCATCGAGCGCCCGGCCGACTACGACTACTGGCACGAGTACGAGGTGCCCTTCTGGGGCGGGAAGCTCCTCTCCTTCACCGCGCCGAACCCGAGGACGCTGCGCCCCGAGACCCGCACGATGCACGTGAACGCCGTGGGCGACACCCGCACCGCGGACCAGCGCGCGCAGGGCGGGGACACCGACCTCTGGATGTTCCGCCGGATCCTCGCGACCGAGACCCTCCGGCCGGGCGCGCTCGACAGCGACATCGTGCTCGCGAACTGGCCGATGCTCGACTACCTCGACAGCTCGATCCTCGACGTGCCGGAGCCGGAGAAGCACCTCGCCGGCGCCCGCGCGCTCTCGCTGTCGTACTTCTACTGGCTCCAGACCGAGGCGCCCCGGCCCGACGGCGGCCGCGGCTGGCCCGGGCTCCGGCTCCGCGGCGACGTGATGGGCACCGCCGACGGCCTCGCGCAGGCCCCCTACATCCGCGAGTCCCGCCGGATCCGCGCGCTCACCACGGTGCGCGAGCAGGACGTCTCCGTCGCCGCCCGCGGGACGGGGATCCCTGCGCGCTTCGACGACTCCGTCGGCGTGGGCATGTACCGGATCGACCTGCACCCGACCACCGGAGGCGACAACTACCTCGACGTGGAGTGCTCGCCGTTCGAGATCCCGCTCGGCGCCCTCGTGCCGCGCACCCCGACGAACCTGCTGCCCGGGGGCAAGAACATCGGGACGACGCACATCACCAACGGCGCGTACCGCCTCCACCCCGTGGAGTGGAACATCGGCGAGGCCGTCGGCGAGCTGGCGGCCCTCGCCCTCGCCGAGGACCTGTCGCCCCACGAGATCGCCGCCGACCCCGCCCTCGTCGCCCGCCTGCAGGCGAGGCTCGAGTCGCGCGGCGTAGAGACCCACTGGCCCGACGTCGTCGGGTACTGACCGGGAACACCGAGAAGACCATTGGAGAAAGAGAGACGATGAGACCAGCGAAGAAGCTGATGGCCTCGCTCGCCGCAGTCGGAGTGATCGCCGCCCTCTCGGGCTGCGGCGCCGCCGGCGGCGGGGACGACTCAGCACCCGTCGCTCTGAGGATGTCCGTCTGGACCTCCGACGAGAAGCAGCTCGCCCTGTTCGACTCGATGGCCGACGAGTACATCGCCGACCACCCCGAGATCGAGTCCGTGACCTTCGAGTCCCTCCCGTTCGCGGACTACAACTCGACCCTGACCACGCAGGCCGCGGGCGGCAACGCCCCCGACCTCGCCTGGGTCGGCGACATCGCGAAGGACCTGATCGACGCCGGAGCGCTCGCTCCGCTGACCGAGACCTTCGAGGGGACCGAGGGCTACGAGTACGACGACATCCTGCCCAGCGTGGCGCAGTCGTTCAGCCAGGACGGCGAGCTCTACGCGTACCCGTTCTCCAACTCGCCGTTCGCGCTGTACGTGAACCAGGACCTCATCGCGCAGGCCGGGCAGACCGTCGACCCCGCGACGCTCAGCTGGGAGGACGTCGACCGCATCGGCGCGGCCGTCAACGAGTCGACCGGCAAGGCCGGCTACATCATCCGCGACTTCGACTTCTCGGGCTGGCTGAGCCTCGCGAACCTCTGGGCGGGCTGGGGAGCCCAGCCGTGGAGCGACGACGGGACCCAGTGCACGATGGACTCGCCCGAGATGGTGGAGGCGTTCCAGTTCTTCCACGACTCGGTCTACGTCAGCGGCGCGACCCCCGGACCCGGCGTGACGGCGGACTTCTTCGCCGGCGACGCCGCGTTCACGACCGCGCAGGTCTCGCGCGCGAGCCTGCTCGACGGCTCGTTCCCGTTCGAGATCTACCCGCTGCCCGTCGGCCCCGCCGGCGAGTACGGCAACATCGGCCAGGCCGGCATGGCGGCGCTCGCAGGCGGCGACCACGTGGAGGAGGCGACCGGCTTCCTCTCATTCATGACCAACCCGGAGAACTCCGCGAAGCTCGCGCAGTTCTTCCCGCCGCCCCGCGAGTCGCTGCTGTCCGGTGAGGAGCTGGCGAAGGTCAACACCCGCCTCAGCGCCGAGCAGCTCGACCGCGTCGTGGTCGACGAGCTCGCCGACGTGTCCGCCACCCCTCCGGTGACGAGCCCCGCCGAGATCACCTCGGTCGGCAAGACGGCGCTGGACCGCATGTGGTCGGCCGACGCCGACGTCGCCGAGGTGCTCGGAGGCGTCTGCGACGCCATCGCGCCCGTCCTCCAGGGGAAGTGATCCCGTGACCGCGACCTCGACGGACAGCCGCCGATCCGCTCCCGCCGGCGCCTACTGGAACCTCCGGCGCCGCGACGCGCTCGCCGGCTGGCTCTTCATCGCGCCCCAGCTGCTCGGTGTGATCGTGTTCGTGCTGCTGCCCGTCGGGCTCGCGGTCTGGTTCAGCCTCAACGAGTGGAACGTCTTCACCGGCTCCATGACCTTCGTGGGCGGCGAGAACTACGAGCGGGCGATCAACGACCCGAGCATCGGCGCGGTGCTCGGCACGACCGCGGTCTTCTCCGGGGGAGTGGTCGTCCTGAACCTCGCCCTCGGGCTGGGCCTGGCCGTGCTGCTGAACCGGAGGATCCCGGGCGGCGCCCTGTTCCGCACGCTCTTCTTCTCGCCCGTCGTCATCTCGGTGGTCGCCTGGACCCTCGTCTGGGGCTTCCTCCTCCAGGACAACGGCGCGATCAACGGCCTGCTCTCGCTGGTCGGCCTCGACGGGCCGAACTGGCTCCAGGAGGGACCCACCGCGATGGCGAGCGTCATCGTCACGCAGGTCATCCGCAGCGTCGGCGTCAACATGGTGCTCTTCCTCGCCGCGCTGCAGGGGGTGCCGGGCGACCTCTACGAGGCGGCCCGGCTGGACGGCGCGAGCCCCCGCGCGATCTTCTTCCGGATCACGCTCCCGCTCATCTCGCCCACCCTGCTCCTCACCGCCATCCTCACGATCGTCGGCTCGCTGCAGGCGTTCGCGCAGGTCGCCGTCCTGACCGAGGGCGGGCCGGAGCTGTCGACGACAGTGCTCGTCTACTACGTGTTCCAACAGGCCTTCGAGTTCAGCGACATCGGCTACGGCGCGACGCTCTCGCTGATGCTGCTCCTCTTCGTCCTGATCCTCACGGTCGTGCAGTGGCAGCTGCGCAGGAAATGGGTCTTCTATGAGAACTGACGCCGTCGTCGAGCAGGGGACCCCGCTCACGCCACGCCTCGAAGCCGTCCCGGAGCCGCCCGTCAAGCGCCGCCGCGGCCGCAGCCCGCTCATGACCGCCCTGCTCGTCGTGACGCTGATCCTGCTCGTGCTGCCGTTCGCGGTGCCGACGTTCTGGATGATCGCCTCGTCGTTCAAGCCGGTGAACGAGATCTTCTCGAACCCGCCGACCCTGCTGCCGGACTCGCCGAGCCTGGCGGGCTACGCCGAGGCGTTCCGGTTCCAGCCGTTCGCGCTCCAGTACTGGAACAGCCTCTACATCGCGGTCACGGTCACCGTGGTCACGCTGCTGGTGTCGAGCCTGGCCGGCTACGCCTTCGCCCGGATCCCGTTCCCAGGCCGCAACGCGGTGTTCCTCGTCGTCCTGACCGGCCTGCTGGTGCCGACGGAGGTGACGATCATCCCGCTGTTCCAGATCTTCCGGCAGCTCGGCTTCATCGACACACACGTGCCGCTGCTGCTGGTGCCGATGGTCGGAGCGCCGGCGGTGCTGGGCACGTTCATCATGCGGCAGTACTTCATCGCGATGCCCGGCGAGCTCGAGGAGGCCGCGCGCCTGGACGGCCTCGGCCGCTTCGGGATCTGGCGGCGCATCTTCCTGCCGCTGTCCAAGCCCGCGCTGTCGGCCGTCGCGATCCTGACCTTCCTCGGGTCCTGGAACATGTACCTCGAGCCGACGGTCTACCTGACCTCGCCCGAGCTCTTCACCCTGCCCCAGGCGCTCACCCGCTTCACCGACGCCTACGGCGGGGAGATGTGGGACGTGCAGCTCGCCGCGGCGACGATGACGGTCGTGCCCGTGCTGGCCGTGTTCCTCCTCGCTCAGCGGCAGTTCGTGGAAGGGCTCGCGCACTCCGGTCTGAAAGGCTGACCCGGTGTTCACGGATCGCCCCCTCGCCGCCCTCCGCGAGTTCCGTGCGGAGGTCGCGGAGCCCGACGACTTCGACGCCTTCTGGCGGGCCACCCTCGCGCTCGGGCGGGAGGGCGGCCCCGGCGTCAGCGCCGTGCCGGTCGACGCGGGCCTCCCGCTGGTGCGGGTGCGGGACGTGCGGTTCCCCGGCTTCGCGGGCGAGCCGATCGCCGCCTGGCTGGTGACCCCCGCGGTCGACCCGGGCGCCCCGCTCCCCGTGGTGATCGAGTACCCCGGGTACGGCAGCGGACGGGGCCGGCCGATCGAGCACCTCTGGATCGCCGCCGCCGGGTACGCGCACCTGGTCGTCGACGCGCGAGGCCAGGGAGCCGGCCGCCTCGCCCGCTCCGGAGCCACCCCCGACCCCCACGGCAGCGGCCCCGCCTACCCTGGGGTCACGACCCGCGGCATCGAGTCGCCCGAGACGTACTACTACCGGCGCCTGATCGCGGACGCGGCGCTCGCCGTCGACGCCGTGGAGGCGCTCCCCGGGCTGGACCCGGACCGGGTGTCGGTCTTCGGCGGCAGCCAGGGCGGAGCGCTCGCGACCGCCGCGGCGGCGCTGCGCCCCCGGGTGCGCGCGGCGATCGCCCTGGTGCCCTTCCTCTCCGACGTCCTCCGCGCCACGACCGTCACGAACGAGGCGCCCTACGTCGAGATCGCCCGCTACCTGGCGACCCGCCCCGAGGACCTCGACGCCGTCGAGCGGACCCTCTCCTACGTCGACGGCGTCCACTTCTCGCGGCGCCTGCGCTGCCGGGTGCACCGCTCGGTCGGCCTGATGGACCCGATCTGCCCGCCCTCGACGGTCTTCGCCTCCCACAACGTCTCCGGCGGCGAGACGTCGATCGACGTGTGGCCGTACAGCGGGCACGAGGGCGGCGGGGTCGGCGACCGCGAGCGGGCGCTGGAGGTGCTGCGGGAGGTCCTCGGGTGACCGCGCGGGCGTGAGCCCGCGTCTCAGGACGCCGGCGCCTCCTCCATCCCGAGCCGCATCGCCAGGTCCATGGCGCGCAGGCGGGCCGGCGAGACGTCGTAGGGCAGGCTCCGGATGATCTCGCCGGCGCTCCGGGCGCGGGAGCCCTGCGCGGGATCGGGGGCCGGCGCGGGGTCCTCGGGCGGGTGCGCCTCGTCCCACGCGTCGAAGATCGCCTCGTCCTCCTCGAGCTGACCGGACTCCTCGACGACGCGCATCAGCCGGGCCTCGAAGGCGTGCCGCTCCTGCGCCACCTGCTCCACCCGGGGGTCGTCCTCGGCGACCGTGTCGTCGAGGGCCTCCTCGGCGGCGTCGACGCGGTCGGCCTCCGCCCGCAGCGCCGGATCGGCGGCGAGGACGACGAAGCGGCCGGCCTGGGAGACGGCGCCCAGCGGGCCGAACATCCGCTCGGTGACCAGCAGGGTGTCGAGGTCGGCCTGGCGCAGCGAGCCCTCGGGCGCGCCCTCGAGGCGGCGCGAGACGATGTCGTCGAGCAGCCCCAGCCGGCCGCCGAGGGTCCGCATGCGCCGGACCGAGGCCCGCTTCCGCTGCAGCTCCTCCTCCTGCGCGGCGAGCGCGGCGTCCAGCCGCGCGAGGACGCCCGCGACCTCGTCCTCGCGGTCGGCGCTGTCCTCGGCGCCGGCCGGGGCTGCGACGGCGAAGGCGTCCCGGATGTCCTCGAGCGCGACCCCGGCGTCGGCCAGGCGGCGGATCCAGAGCAGCCGGATGATGTCGTCGTAGCCGTAGCGCCGACGACCGTCTCCGCCCCGCTCGCGCTCGGGAAGCAGGCCGAGCCGGTGGTAGTGGCGGATCGCCCGCGGAGTGACGCCGGCGAACGCGGCGGCGTCGCCGATCTGCACCTGGCGGGGCGGGGCGGGGAACGACTGCATGGGGGACCTCTCCGATCGGGACGGTGTGCATCGAGCAGACCACATGACGCAGGGGCAGGAGCAAGCCGGCCCGGCCTGCTCCCGCCCCTCGTCCCCTCGCGCTCAGCGCGCCAGGCGCACCGTCGCGATCTCGAACGGACGCAGCTCGAGGCGCACGTCGGCCGACTCCGCCTCGACGGAGCTCTCGATGCGGACCTGCTCGGTGGGACGCTCCATCAGGTCGGTGCGGGTGACCGCCCGGGCGGCGAAGGCGGCGCGGAGGGTCGCTGCGGCGCGGCGGCCGAGCGACTCGTAGAGCCGCACGATCACGTCGCCGCTCCCGTCGTCCGCCGCCTTCACGGCCTCGACGATCACCGAGGGGTCGTCGATCGACACCAGGGGAGCGACGGGCGCGGCGCCGGTCAGCCTGCGGACCGGGGTGTTCAGCGCGTAGCCGGCCTCGACGGCGTCGGGCAGCTCGGCGCCGACCACGAGCGAGACGGCGAGGCGGTGGCGGCCCTGGTCGGCGTCCGGGTCGGGGAACAGCGGCGCGCGCAGGAGCGAGAGCCGGACCGTGGTCGTCGGGGTGCCGGCCGCGGCGCGGTCGCGGGTGATGTCGTGCCCGTAGGTGGAGTCGTTGACGACCGCGACGCCGAAGCCCGGCTCGCCGACGTGCACCCAGCGGTGCGCGACGGTCTCGAAGCGGGCGGCGTCCCACGTCGTGTTCACGTGGGTCGGGCGGTGCACGTGGCCGAACTGGATCTCGGACGTCGCCCGGTCCGAGAGCAGGTCGAGCGGGAAGGCGAGCTTGAGCAGCTTGCGGCGCTCGTGCCAGTCGATGTCGAGGCCGAGGTCGACGGCCGCCCGGCCGATCTGCAGCGAGACGGTCTGCACGACCGTGGAGCCGCCGAACGAGCGGGTGATCACGACCGCCGGCACCTCGCGGCCGAGCGGGTCGCTCACGGTGCCGGCGCGGACCGAGTCGACGCCGACGAGGTCCTCCACCGTGCGGCGGTAGTTGTCGTCGAGGTCCCAGGCGTCCCACTTGTTCGGGGTGTCGCGGTGGAGCTGGAGGAGCCCCGCGGCGGCACCGGCGGGCACGACCTCCCGGCCGCTCGCGAGGTCCACGACCGACTCGAGGAGCCCGGAGGCGCCGATCCGCACCCGGACGAGCCCGTTGTCGAGCACGTGGGCGTCGCCGTCGGAGCGGAGCGTCGGGGCCGAGTGCTCCGCGGCGGGGTCGGCCGCGGCCGCGCCGAGCGCCGGCACGCCCCCGACGGCGAAGGGGGAGGAGTTCACCAGCAGCTCCGCGGAGCCCTCGCCGGCGAGGGCCCGGACGGCCTCGGCGATCATCTCCTCGATCCGCTGCGCGATGCGGGCGTAGTTCTCCTCCGCCTCGCGGTGCACCCAGGCGATGGAGGTGCCGGGCAGGATGTCGTGGAACTGCTGCAGGAGGACCGTCCGCCACATCTCGCGCAGCTCGTCGGCCGGGTACGGGACCCCGGCGCGGACGAGGGCCGTGGTCGCCCACAGCTCGATCTCGCGGAGCAGGTGCTCGCTGCGGCGGTTGCCCTGCTTGGTGCGCGCCTGCGACGTGTAGGTGCCGCGGTGGAACTCGAGGTAGAGCTCGCCCGACCAGGTGGGCGCGTCCGGGTACTCGGCCTGCGCCTCCTCGAAGAAGCGGCGGGGTGTGGACAGCTCGACGGTCGGCGAGCCCTCGAGGCTGCGCGTGCGGCGGGCGGCCGCGATCATCTCGCGGTTGGGGCCTCCTCCGCCGTCGCCGTAGCCGAAGGGCACAAGCGACATGGTGCCGCTGCCCTTCTCGGCGTACTGGCGCTCGGCGCGGGCGAGGTCCTCGCCGGAGAGGTCGGAGTTGTAGAGGTCGACGGGCGGGAAGTGCGTGAACACGCGGGTGCCGTCGATGCCCTCCCACCAGAAGGTGTGGTGGGGCATCGTGTTGGTCTCGTTCCACGAGATCTTCTGCGTGAGGAACCAGCGCCCGCCCGCTCCGGCGATGATCTGCGGCAGCGCCGCGGAGTAGCCGAAGGAGTCCGGGAGCCAGACCTCCTCGGTGTCGATCCCGAACTCGTCGAGGAAGAAGCGCTTGCCCTCGAGCAGCTGGCGCACGAGCGCCTCGCCGCCGGGCATGTTCGTGTCCGACTCGACCCACATCCCGCCGACCGGCACGAAGCGGCCCGCGAGCACGTGGCCGCGGACGCGCTCGAACAGCTCCGGGTGGTCGCGCTTCAGCCACGCGTACTGCTGCGCGGAGGAGGCGGCGAAGACGAAGCCCTCCTCGCGCTCGATCAGGTCGCAGACGTTCGAGAAGGTGCGGGCCACCTTGCGGGCGGTCTCGCGGGCGGGCCAGAGCCAGGCGGAGTCGATGTGGGCGTGGCCGACGGCGTGCAGGTGGTGCGCGCTGGCCGAGGCGGGCCGCTCGAGGACGGTCCGCAGCGCCTCCCGGCCCGCGGCGGCGGTGACGGACACGTCGTCCGGATCGAGGACGTCGACGGCGCGGTCGAGGGCGCGCACGATCTCGGCGCGGCGCTGGGAGGACTCGGGCAGCTGCCCGATCAGCCCGACGAGCACGGCCATGTCCTGCTCCAGCTCCCAGACCTCCCGGTCGAGCAGCCCGAGCTCGAGGCGGCGGAGGCGGTAGAGCGGGTCGGACGGCAGGGCGCCGTCGGCGGGGCGGCCGCCGAGCGCCGTGGGGGTGAAGGACCAGTCGCCGGTGATGTTCGGGTTGGCGGCGGCCTCGATGTAGAGCTCGACCGTGCGGTCGCCCGCCTCGCGGCCGGGCAGCCGGTCGAGCGGGACCGACTGGTTGAACGGCTCGACGGCCTTCACGACCGTGCCGGTCGCGGTGAAGACGAGCCCCTCCGCCTCGAAGCCGGACTGGGCGCCGGTGTAGCCGAGGTCGACGACGAGCTCGGGCTCGCAGCCGTCGACGCCGAGCCAGGAGGCGGGGATCTCGCCGCGCACGTGGAACCACACGGTGCCCCAGGGGGCGCCCCACGGCTCCCCGATGCGGGCGGGCGCGTAGGACGCGGCCCGCGCCTGCTCGAAGGGGACCGGCTCGCCCGGAGCGGTCCACGACTCGATCCCGAGCGGCTCGACCGCCCGGTGGATCGCCGGCCGGAGGCTCTCGGCGCGGAAGCGGGCGATGCGGGCTTCGATGCGGGTGCTGTCGTCATGCATGCGTTCTGGTGCTCGTTCCGTGTGCGGTGGGGGAGGGCGGCGGCGCGGAGGGCGCCGCCGCCCGGGGTCAGGAGGCGATGACGACGCGGTGCCCGTCGGGGAAGACGGCCACCTTCCGCCAGGTGTCGCCGGAGCGCTCCCAGCCCTCGTTGACCTGCCCGGCCGGAGGGGTCGGGATGGTCTCGGGGGCGCGGGCGATCGTGGTGTAGCCGGCCGCGCGCTCCACCCGGCCGCGGCCGAGCTCGAACGAGGTCAGGCGTCCGTCGTCGACGATCAGCGAGCCCTCGTCCACTCCCGCGGCGCCGCGCTCGATGAACGGGTTCACGAGGCGCGTCTGGGAGGAGTCGCTGCCCAGCACGATCGCCTTCTGCTGCGGGAAGCGGCCGAGGCTGAGCCCGTAGAAGCCGCCGAGGACGGTGAGGTTGCGCACCTCGAAGTCCGCTCCGCCGTTCGTCAGGCCGACGCCGAGGCAGTTCGCGCCCGAGGTCGGGAAGAAGTTCGGGTTCACGATCATGTGGCTCGTGCCGGCCTCGATCAGCACCTCCCAGCCGTCGCGGGAGCCCTCCGAGCGGAAGTTGATCAGGGTCAGGCCGGAGTTGACCGAGCGCCGGTTCTCGTTGCGGATCGACCGGAGGCCGACCGTGCCGCCGATGGCCTGGCAGTCGAGCAGCGTCATGTTCGTCGGCGCGAGGAGGAAGCCGCCGAGGCCGGGGCTGATCGCCTCGACGTTGGTCATCGAGCCGCCGATGGAGGCCTTGCCCGAGTCCTCCACGCCCCAGCCGGCGGGGGCGACGATCTTGATCTTGTTCCAGGAGTTGGCGTACGAGTACTCGTCGTCGACGCCCGAGACGAAGGTGGCGCGCTCGCGGAAGATGCCCGACTTGCCGGTCTTCTGGATCCACAGGTTGCGGAACTCGCAGTTGACCAGCGAGCGCAGCGACATCCCGTGGCCGCCGGAGGGCGTGCCCGTCATCTCGAAGTCGGCGAGGACGACGCCGGTGGCCTTGTTGTTGTTGGCGGGGCCGGCCGCGTCGCCGGTCTGGCCGGAGACGGTGAAGATGTCGCGGGTCGAGCCCTCGATCTGGACGATCCTCGTCTGGCGCATGCCGGCGCCGACGATCTTCGGCCCGGCGTAGCCGTAGGGCGGCCCGTTCTCGGGCTGCACCGGGTAGCCGCGGTAGTCGACCGCGAGGCCCGTCACCCGGATCTCGCCGGCGGGCAGCGACACCTCGCCGCCCGGAGCGGTCATCGCCTTGTCGATGGCCGCCTGCACCGCGCGGGTGTTGTCGGCGCCGGCGCGGTCGTCCCAGCGGAACTCCTTGTCGAGCGGCGAGATCGGCCCCTCGGTGACGCTCAGGCGCTTCTTCTGCCCGGGAGCGTCGGCCGGGGGCGCGGCGGCGGCCGGAGTGGCGGCGCCGACGGCCCCTGCCGCGCCGGCGAGGGCGGCGGCGCCCCCGGCGAGGAAGAGGCGGCGCGAGTTGTCGGGCCTGCGCTGCGGATCGTGCTCGGGCTGCTGATCGGGCTTGTGCTGCCGATCGGGCCTCGGGGAGGCCGTGGTCTGGTTGTCTGGGTCTGCGGGATTCATCATCGTCGACGTTCCGCCCTCTCTCGCCCCGGATGGGCGTACGGCGATCCTTCGTCATCGGTAGCCTGAGGTCAAGACGTAATACCTATTACCAGGATGAAGCGGGGGTGTCCGGGTGCCGCGGATCACGCAGAAGGACATCGCGCGTCTCGCGGGAGTCAGCCAGACGACGGTGTCGTTCGTGCTCAACGACAAGGGCGAGCAGCTCGCCCGGGTCCCGGAGGCGACGCGGGCGCGGATCCTCAAGGCGATCCAGGAGACGGGGTACGTCGCCGACCCCATCGCGCGCCGCCTCAAGCAGGTCGGCACCGGCATGATCGGCGTCTACACCTACGAGAGCCTGTTCCCGCTCGACCGCGAGGACTTCTTCCACCCGTTCCTCGCCGGCATCGAGGAGGAGGCGCAGAACCGCGACATCGACCTCCTCCTGCTGACCAGCGGCCGTGTCGGCGGCCGCCGCGGCGGCCTCAGCGGCGGCACCACCCGGCTGCGCCTGGCCGACTCCTGCATCCTCCTCGGGCAGCGCATGCCCCGTGAGGAGCTCGAGTTCCTCAACGCGAGCGGCTTCTCCTTCGTCAGCGTCGGCCGCCGCGACGACGCCGGCGGGCCCGTGCCCTACGTGGCCGCCGACTACGCGTCGATCGTCCGCGAGCTGATCTCCTGCGCGCGCGCCCTCGGCCACACCCGCTTCGCCTACGCCGGCCACGGCGAGGGCGTCGAGTCGTACACCGACCGCATGGCCGGCGCGCGGGCCGAGCTCGGCGACGGCTTCCTCCACCTCGTCCCGGGGCCGGAGGCGTCGCCGCGGGAGTGGATCCGCCGGATCGCCACCGAGGGCGTCACGGTCGTCCTCGCCGAGCAGGAGGAGCAGTTCGTCCTCCTGCAGGAGGCCGCCGATGCCGAGGGGGTGGCGGTGCCGGGCGACCTGTCGCTGGTGTCGCTCTCCGGATCGGCCGACCGCACCGGCTGGCAGGCCGGCTTCGAGCTGCCCCGGCGCGACATGGGCCGCCGCGCCGTGCAGATCCTGATCGAGGGCGACCCCGCGCGACGGGAGCAGCAGCTCCTCCGCTGCACGCTCGTCGACGGCGCCTCCCTGGCCGCGGCCCCGGCCTGACCGCTCAGTCTGAACGGCCGGGCTCAGCCCGAGTGGTGGCGCCCGATCGGCAGCACCAGCGGCGTCCGCGAGACCGGGTCCTCGATCACGCGCGACTCCATCCCGAACACCGCGCGCACCGTCTCCGGCGTCACCACCTCGGCGGGCGTGCCCGAGGCGTACAGGGCTCCGTCGCGCACGGCGACGAGGTGGTCGGCGTAGCGGGCGGCGAGGTTGAGGTCGTGCAGCACGATCACGATGGTCGTCCCGCGCGAGCGGTTGAGGTCGGTGAGCAGGTCGAGCACCTCGACCTGGTGCGACACGTCGAGGTAGGTCGTCGGCTCGTCCAGGAGGAGCACGTCGGTCCGCTGGGCGAGGGCCATCGCGATCCACACCCGCTGGCGCTGCCCGCCCGAGAGCTCGTCCACGGGGCGGTCGGCGAGCTCGAGCGTGCCGGTGTCGCGCAGCGCCTCCTCGACGATCGCGTCGTCGTCCGATCCGGAGCCGCGGCCGAAGAGGCCCCGGTGCGGGTAGCGGCCCCGGGCGACCAGGTCCGAGACGGCGATCCCCTCCGGCGCGATCGGGGTCTGCGGCAGCAGCCCCACCTGCTGCGCGACCTGGCGCGTCGGGAGCCGGTGGATCGCGCGCCCGTCGAGCAGGACGCTCCCCGAGCGCGGGGTGATCAGCCGCGCCATCGCGCGCAGGAGCGTCGACTTGCCGCAGGCGTTCGCGCCGACGATCACCGTGATCCGGCCGGGCGGCACGGCGAGCGAGAGCCCGTCGACCACGACGCGCTCGTCGTAGGCGAGGGTGACCGCGTCGGCGGAGAGGGTGGGCGGGGCGTCGGTCACAGGGAGCCTCCGGAGCGGTTGCGGCGGGCGAGGAGCCAGAGCAGGAAGGGCGCGCCGAGGGCGCCGGTGACGACGCCGACCGGGAAGCGCGCGCCCGAGAACAGCGCGCCGACGACGTACTGGGCGAGCAGGTCGGCGGCGAGCACCACGACCGCGCCGACCAGGGCGGAGGGGATCAGCAGCGTGCGCGCGCTCGGCACGATCCGCCGCGCGATCGGCCCCGAGACGAAGGCGACGAACGCGATCGGGCCGGTGGCGGCGGTCGCGACGGCCACGAGGCCGACTCCGACCGCGAGCAGGGCCAGCCGGCTGCGCCGCACGTCGAGCCCGAGCGCGGTCGCCGACTCGTCGCCGAGCTGCAGCACGCCGAGCCGGCCCGAGAGCAGCAGCGCCAGCGGCACCAGCACGAGCATCGTCAGCGCGAGCGGCGGGACGGAGGGCCAGGCGGCCGAGTTGAGGCTGCCGGTCAGCCAGCGCAGCGACTCCTGGACGTCCTCGAAGTCGGCGCGGGTCTGCACGTAGGCGATCACGCTCTGGAACATCGCCGCGACGCCGATGCCGATGAGGATCAGCCGCGCCCCGATCACTCCGCCGCCCTCGGCCAGCCCGGCGATGATCAGGGCCGTCGCGAGCCCGGCCGCGACCGCGATCACCGAGACCGCGCCTCCCGAGAGCCCGAAGAACGCGATCGCGACGACGGCCGCCGCGCTCGCCCCCGAGGTGATGCCGATGATGTCGGGGCTGGCGAGGGCGTTGCGCAGCATCGTCTGGAAGATCACGCCGCCCATTCCGAAGCCCACGCCCACCAGGACGGCGGTGATCGTGCGCGGCAGCCGCAGCGTGCCCACGGTGAAGGAGGCGCCCGGCACGGTCTCGCCGAGGATCACGCGGACGACCTCCGGCACCGAGTAGACCGTGCTGCCGACCGTGAGCGAGACGACGACGAGCGCCAGCGCGAGCACCGCGAGGACCGCGCAGCCGATGACCGTGCGTTGACGGCGCAGCGTGCGGCCGGCCGCGATGCCGACCGCAGCGGGCGCCTCCGCGGTCCTCACAGCGCCCGCACCTTCGAGCGGCGCACGATCGCGATGAGCACCGGGGCGCCGATCAGCGCGGTCACGATGCCCACCTCGACGTCGCTCGGCCGGGCGACCACGCGGCCGACCACGTCGGCGACGAGCAGCAGCAGGGCGCCGAGCAGAGCGGAGGAGGGCAGCAGCCAGGCGTGCGCGGGGCCCGTGACGCGGCGGGCGAGGTGCGGGACGACCAGGCCGATGAAGCCGATCGGTCCGGCGATCGCGGTCGCGGCGCCGCAGAGCAGCACGGCCGCGAGCCCCGCGACCAGGCGGATGCGCCCCACGCGCCGGCCGAGGCCGGTCGCCAGGTCGTCGCCGAGCGCCAGGGCGTCGAGCCCTCGCGCGCTGGAGAGGGCCAGCACCGCGCCGACCGCGAGGAACGGGAGGACCTGCAGGATGCTCGCGGTCTCGGCGCCGCCGACTCCGCCGACCTGCCAGAAGCGGAAGCGGTTCAGCGTGGCCTCCTGGGTGAGCAGGACCGCGCTGATGAGGGAGGTGAGCGCGGCGGCGGTGGCGGCTCCGGCGAGGGCGAGCTTCAGCGGAGTGGCGCCCTCGCGGCCGAGCGACGCGACCGCGTAGACGCACGCCCCGGCGGCGGCGGCTCCGAGGAACGCGAGCCAGATGAACTGCGGCAGGCTCGTCGCGCCGACCCCGGCGATCCCGAGCACGACCGCGAGCGAGGCGCCCGAGTTGAGGCCGAGGATGCCCGGATCGGCGAGCGGGTTGCGGGTCAGGCCCTGCATCACGGCTCCGGCGAGCCCGAGCGCGGCGCCGACCAGGATCGCGAGGACCGTCCGCGGCACCCGCCCCTGCACCGCCGCGTCGACGATGGACGCCGGATCGGGCGAGGTCAGCGCCGGCCAGACCTCGCCGAGCGGGATCTCGCGGGAGCCGTACACGAGCGAGAGGACCGAGGCGACGGCCAGCGCGACGAGGGCGACCGCCAGCGCGGTCGCCCTCGTCTTCCGGGTGGGTGCGGTGCGGGTCACGACACCTTGTCGGCGGCCGCGGCGAGGCCGGCGGTGTACTCGTCGAGCACCCACGGGATGCTGAGCAGGTTCGGCGACGAGGTGGCCATGGCGGCGGAGGAGCCGTCCTCCAGCACGTAGACGGAGCCGCGCTCGACGGCCGGGATCTTGGAGAGCAGCGGGTCGGCCTGCAGCGCGGCGAGGGTCGTGTCGTCGCCGTAGACGACGAGCACGTCGGCGTCGAGCTGGTCGGCGTTCTCGGAGCTGATCGTGCCGCTGAACGCCTCCGAGTCGCCGGATAGCTCGGCGACGCTCGGGGCGACGTCCAGCCCCAGGTCCTCGACGAACTTCACGCGCGCGTCGTTCGGCGTGTAGTAGGTGAAGGTGCTCGCGTCGGTCGGGTCGTACCAGCCGTACATGAACGTGGTGCCCGCGAGCTGCGGGTAGGACGCGGTGGTCTGCGTGATGTCGCTCTCGATCTCGCCGACCTTCGCGACGGCCTCGTCCTCGAGGCCCAGCGCGGCGCCGTCGAGCTTCGCGGAGTCCTGCCAGGTCGTGCCCCAGGGCAGGCCCGGGTAGGCGACGGTGGGGGCGATCTGGCTGAGGGTGTCGTAGTCCTGCCGGGTGATGCCGGAGTAGGCCGAGAGGATCACGGTCGGGCTGAGGTCCGAGATCGCCTCGAAGGGCACGCCGTCGGTCTCGTCGAACAGGGTCGGGGTCTCGGCGCCGGAGGCGTCGAGCGCTTCCTTCGTCCACACCAGCAGGCCGTCGCCGTCCTCGTCGCCGTAGGAGGCGCGGGTGAAGCCGACCGGGGTCACACCCAGCGCGAGCGCCACGTCCTGGTTGGTCCAGCTCGTCGCGACGACGCGGTCGGCCGACTCGACGGTGGTGCTGCCGAAGGCGTGGTCGACGGTGACGGGGAAGCCCTCGCTGCTCTCGGCGGCGCTGCTCTCGGACGTGCCCTCGGAGCCGGCGTCGGCTCCTCCCGAGCAGGCGGTGAGCAGCAGCGCGGCGAGGCCGAGCGAGGCGACGGCGGTCAGGCGGAGGGGGGTGCGAGTGGCGGGCACGGCGATCCTTCGAAGGGGGTGGTGTGGGTTGCGAAGGTTAACCTAACCTAACCGCCTGGACGGGGCCAGTGGCCGAGGGGATCAGCGGACGGGTCGCGCCTCCGCCGCCGCGTCCATCCGTCGCCCGCGGCCCGTGCCCGCCGCGGGGACGGGCCGCTGCTGACGGATCGATCGCGGGTGCGGCCCAGCGGGAGCATCGTTAGCGTGGAGGTCCGCGCCGATCGCCGGCGCCGAGGGGAGCCCCATGGATCAGACCGTCGAGATCGACGCCCGGGCGGAGGCCCTGCGCGCCGACCCCGAGAGCTTCGCCGCGATGGACGCGCTCTGGCGCAGCGTCTACGCCCTGCCGATGTGGTGCTTCATCGCGCGGGGGCCGGACGACGCGCCCACCCCCTTCGTCGGCGGCCTGGAGTCGGGGCCGATGGTCTTCGCCTTCACCACGGGGGAGCGCGCCCGCGCCGGGGCGCTGCACGCCGGCCTCTCCGACGAGGACGCGTCGCGCGTGCTGAAGGTGCCGATGCCGGCCGCGCTCGAGTGGATCGCGGCGATGGGATCCTCCGGAGTCGCGGGAGTGGTCTTCGACCTGCCCCGCTTCGGGTACTTCGCGCCCCTCCAGAACCTGCTGCCGATGCGCGACTTCATGGCGGCGAACCCGCCGGCCTGAGCCCCGCCCCGTCGAGACCAGCGGATCCGCCGATACCAGCTGATCCGCCGGTTGTCGCCGCCCCGAACTGGTCACTGGACGACACCCGAGGATGGTGGGCCGGAGGCGCGCCCGTCCTCCGAGGACGAGGCCGGGAGACGCCGATGGGGAAGCTGCACTACGACGGATCGGTCGAGATCGACGTCGAGGACCGGGTGCTCGCCCACCTGCAGATCGTCCTCACCGCGAAGCTGCGCCGGGGGGAGTCGTGCCTGCTCACCTGGCGCGACGAGAACGGGATGAGCGACGGCCGCAGCGCGATCTGGCTGCACCCCTCGCACACGCTCCGCTACACCTACGCCGGCGGCCGCATGCCCCGCATCAACCCCGCCTGGATCTCGGCGCTCACCGATCTCGCGAACTCCGCCGGCGGCCTCCGCTTCGTCCCCGAGCCGCCGGAGCCCGTGCATCCCCCCGGCGGGAGCGCTCGCCGGTGACCGGCGGCCGGCCCCGTGCCCGGCCTCGGGCTCAGCAGCCGGGGTCGGCGGTGTCCGCGTCGAGCGCCGCCGTGGTGCCGAGCGCGATCAGCGACTGATCCGTCGCGACCGCGACCCTCGGGAAGCCGAGCGCTCGCAGCAGCCCGGCGCGCTCGCGGTCGCCCGCGTAGGCCCCGGCGCCCTTGCCCGCGCGCCGGGCCGCCGCGGCGATCCTCGGCAGCGGGTCGTCCGGTCCGTCCGCGGCGAGCAGGTCGGACAGGTCCCGTCCGAGGCCGATCGCGAGGTCGAACGGGCCGACGAACACTCCGCTCACGCCCGGCACCGCGAGGATCCGATCGACGGCGTCGAGGCCGGCCTGCGTCTCGATCATGACCCAGAGCGCGGTGCGCGCCTCGGCGGCCGACGGGGGAGCGGCGCCCCAGAGATCGGTCATCGGTCCCCAGCTGCGGCGGCCGAGCGGCGGGTAGTGCGCGGCGCGGACGGCCGCGAGCGCCTCCTCGACCGTCTCGATCATCGGGACGACCACGATGTCCGCTCCGGCGTCGAGCGCCCTGCCGATCAGCGCGTCGGAGAGCCCGGCGACCCGGACGCCGACGGGCGGCCTCCCGCTCACGGCGCCGAGTGCGCGAAGGGAGGCGAGGACCGCGGCGTCGTCGAACGCGCCGTGCTGCGCGTCCAGGCACAGCCACGCGGGCCCGCCGCGAGCGATCTGCGCGACCGTCAGCGGCTCCCCGAGCCGGCACCACACCCCGTCGGCCCGTCCGTCTCCGAGAACCCGTTCCGCATCCACGGGTCCGATCCTCGCGCACGGGGCGCCGCCTAGGCGAGGACCGCCAGTGCCGTCGACAGGATCCCGAGGACGACGCCCGCCCCGAGCAGGATCAGCCCGGACAGGCGCAGGGCCCGCACCGCGTCGCTCCACCGGTGCAGGCGGATGCGGTGCGGATCCTCCTCGCGGTAGTGCACCTCCCGCTGGTCCGACCGCGTCGGCGTCAGCGGGTCCCCGGCGGACAGCGGACGCGACCGGACCTCGCCGGCCCGGGTCACCCAGTGCAGCGCGAGGGGCGGCCCCTCCTCGAGGTAGGCGGTCGTCGTCAGCCAGCGTCCGTCGATCAGCGCCGCGACGAACGCGGCGAGCAGGAACAGCACGCCGAGGGGGAGGGTGACCAGCGAGAGGGCCTCGGAGATCGTCTCCAGCATGCAGCGTCCCTCCGACCGGATCCGGTGCTGAGCGTACCGAGTCGGCGGCCGGCGCGTCCGCAGTGGGACGCGCCCCGCCGCCGAGCCCGCGGGCCTCAGCCCCAGGCGACCTCGAGGTCGACGACGAACGTCACTCCGAAGCGATCGCGCAGCATCCCGTAGAGGGGCGACCAGGCCGCCGGGGCCAGGGGCACGACGACCGCCGCCCCCTCCGAGAGGCCGTCCCAGAGGCGGTGCAGCTCGTCGGCGTCGGAGCCGCGCAGCGACACGAACACCGGGATCGTGCCCGGGTCGTAAGCCGTGTGCGCGGGGACGTCGTACGCCATGACGCGGAAGCCGGCCTCGGAGACGACCTGGCCCCACATCAGCTGGTCGGCCTCGTCGGGCGCGGTGACAGCGTTCGCGTCCGCGTAGGACATCGCGTCGACTCGGCCTCCCGTGACCGAGGCGTAGAACTCCAGTGCCTCGCGGGCCTGTCCGCGGAAGTTGAGGTGGGTCGTCGTGGTGATGCTCATGGTGCGCTCCTCGCAGTCGTGCCGGGTCGATCACCCGGTGCCCCGACGCTCCCAGGAGAAGAGGACGGTGACGGTCCTCTTCTCGGAATACCCTCGGGACGTGCCCACGACGACCGAGCGGCTCCTCCTGCTCCTCTCCCTCCTGCAGACCCGCCGCGACTGGCCGGGCGGAGTGCTCGCCGAGCGCCTGGGGATCGCGCCGCGCACGGTGCGTCGCGACGTCGACCGACTCCGCACGATGGGCTACCGGATCGACGCGGCGAAGGGCCCCGACGGCGGGTACCGGCTCGAGGCCGGCGCCGAGCTCCCGCCGCTGCTCTTCGACGACGAGCAGGTGCTCGCCCTCACCGCCGCCCTGCGCGCGCCGATCGCGGGGCTCGAGGAGGCGTCGGCCCGTGCGCTGGCGACGGTGCGGCAGGTCCTGCCCGCCCGGCTCCGGCCCCGAGCTGATGCGCTGCGCTTCACGGTCGCGGCGGCGCCGGCTCCCGCGGTCCCCTCGGAGCGGCTGGTCGCGGTCGCGGCGGCCGTCCGGGCCTCGGAGGTGCTCCGCTTCGCGCACGCGGAGGCGGTGCGCCGCGTCGAGCCCCACCACCTGGTCGCGCGTCAGGGCCGCTGGTACCTCATCGGCTTCGACCTCGACCGCGACGACTGGCGGGTGTTCCGCGTCGACCGGCTCGAGCCGCGCTCACCCCGCGGTGCCCGCTTCCGCCGCCGGGCGCTGCCGGTCCGGAGTCCCGCCGAGTTCCTGGAGGCGCGGTTCCGCGGCGGAGCGCCCGGGGAGGGGTGGCCGTGCCGCGGCTCGGTCGTGCTGACGGCGCCCGCCGCCGAGGTCCTGCCCTACGCGGGCGACGGGGAGGTGGAGGACCTCGGCGACGCGGGCTGCCGACTCGCCCTCGGCGCCTGGTCGTGGGAGGCGCTCGCCGCGTCGTTCGGCCGGTTCGACGCTCCGATGGCCGGGGCCGAGCCGCCCGAGCTGGCCGCCGCGTTCCGCGTGCTCGCGGAGCGGTACGCCGCGGCGGGAGCCTGACCGGACCGCGGCGGCCGTCCTCCGCCGCTACTTCACCGAGTACCGGGCGCTCCCCGTGCTGCCGTCCGCCGTCGTGACCGTCAGCGTCCAGCAGGTGCCCCGCTTCGCGGGCACCGTCCACGCCTTCACGTAGCGGTTCGTCGCGGTGTCGTAGCGGAGGCGTCCGGTCAGGGTGGTCGTCGGCGCTCCGGTGAGGACGGCGCCGGCGGTGCAGGAGGTCTGCTTCTGCGTGACGCTGCGCACGTCGGCGAGGGCGGAGTGGCGGAACGTTCCCGCGGAGGACGTCGAGGTCACCTGGAACGTCATGCCGGTCGCGGCTCCGGCGGCCACGCTCTTCACCGAGGTGCTGAGCCCGCCGATCGTCCACGGGGTCACGGTGTAGGACGCGGTGAAGGTCGAGACGTTGCCCGCCCGGTCGGTCGCGGTCGCCCGGTACACGTGCGGACCGACGGAGCGGCCGCCGCCCGTGATCACGCAGTCGCCGGTGAGGCCCGAGAGCGCGTCGTCCGCGAGGCAGCGCGCCTCCGGGAGCACCGTGCCGTAGGGGTAGGACCCCTCGGGCCTCGACGTGAACGAGAGCCGCGGCTTCGTGGTGTCGATGGCGATGCCGCTGCGGGTCGTCGTGGCGCGGTTGCCCGCGTTGTCGACGGCGGTGCCGGTGACGCTCTGGCCGGGGCCCTCGCGCAGGATCCGCGCGGGGGTGCAGCTGCGGACCCCGGAGCCGCTGCCGTCGGCGCAGGAGAAGCCGACGGAGACGGGGGAGCGGAACCAGCCCGCGGCGTTCGGAGCCGTCGGCGCGGTCGTCGCGGCGATGGTGGGGACGCCGGTGTCGACGATCCGGTAGGTCGCGGCGGCGGTCGTGGTCAGTCCTCCGGGGTCGGTCCAGGTGCAGGTCGCCGTGCGGGTGCCGAGGCCGTTCACGAGCGTGCCGGTGACGACGGCCTCCTCGCTGAACGTTCCGCTCTCCGCATCCGTGATCGCGCAGGCGGCCCTCGGCTCCGAGCCCTTCTCGTAGGAGGCGCCGTCGGTGGCGGAGGCGACCGTCACGACGGGCGGGGTGTTCGCGGGGACCACGGTGACCGTGTGCGGCACGCCGGCCGTGGTGCCGTACGCGTTCCGCGCGCTCACCGTGAAGGTGGAGTCGCCTGCGGTGGTCGGCCTGCCCGAGACGACGCCCTCCGGCGAGAGGGTCACCCCCGCGGGAAGGGCGCCGGACGAGACCTCGAAGGTCGCGGCCGGGCCGGACGCCGTGAAGGTCGCGGAGTAGCGGGTCCCGGTCTTGACGAGCGTCTCGGCGGTGTCGGCGGTGAGGGTCGGCAGCGGGCCGATCGCGAAGGCGTGGTTGAAGCCGACCGCGATGCCGGTGGCGCCGGTGATCCCGGCCGGGACGTCCAGCTCCGTGTCGCCGTCGGGGTGAAGGGAGACGACGGTGCCGTCGGACGTCAGCAGGACGCTGAAGCCGATGCCGGCGGCGATCGCGGTGATGCCGCCGAGATCGGCGGGGACCCGCGGCAAGCCGGAGTCGGCGGGGTCGCCCCAGGTGACGACGGTGCCGTCCCGCTTCAGGGCGAGGCTGTGGGAGTAGCTGACCGAGACGGCGACGACGTCGCGGAGGCCTGCCGGGGCGGTGTACGCGCCCCTGTCGTCGCCGCCCCACGCCACGACCGTCCCGTCGGCGCGCAGCGCGAGGCTGTTCCAGCCGCCCGCGGCGATCGCGACCACTCCGGAGAGACCCGCCGGCACGTCGGTCGCTCCGAACTGATCGGAGCCCCAGGCCGCCACGGTCCCGTCGCCCCGCAGAGCGAGGGTGTGGTAGCTGCCCGCGGCGACGGCGGTCACGCCGCCGAGTCCGGCCGGGACGTCGGTCTGGCCCTGACGGTCGTCGCCCCACGCGACGACCGTCCCCTCCATCGTGAGGGCGATGCTGTGGAGGTACCCGGTCGAGATCGCGGTCACCTCGCGGAGCCCGGCCGGCACGTCCCGCTCGCCCTCCAGATCCGCTCCCCAGGCCTCGACCGTCCCGTCGGTGTGGAGCGCGAGGGTGTGGCTGTAGCTGCTCGCGACGTCCGTGAGGTCGGACATGCCCGCCGGCACGTCCCACTCCCCGTTGAGGTAGCGCCCCCAGGCTGCGACGCCGTTGGCGAGGTGGTCGTTCCCGACCGGCACCGGGTCCGGCTCGGCGGAGGCGAGGGGAGCCGCGGTGCCGGCGAGCAGCGCGACGGTCGCGGTCAGAGCGAGCAGAGTGCGGCGCAGACCCGCGGCGGTGCGGGCGGGGCGCGGAGAAGCGGGGTCGGTCACGGGCTCACGCTAGGGGCCGGCTCTCCTCCGCGGCGGGGGCGGGGGCGCCCTGTAGCGGACATGTCCTCTAGAGGGCGGAGCGCCGCTCCTCCAGGGCGGAGCCCGTCCCCTCCAGGGCGGAGCCTGGCCCCTTGAGGCCCGCGGCGGAAGGGCTTGCCCGGATCCGCGGCGGGGGATTGGCTGGAGGACAGGAGAGAGAGGTGTCACCATGACGCAGACCTTCCCCGCCTGGTTGCGGGATCAGCAGAAGAGGGACGACGAGGTCGGCCGCTTCGCGCAGGCCTTCGGCGGTCGCGACGACCTGCCCGAGCACGGCGGCCGCGCGATCTACGACGGCTACTTCGCCAGCGAGCCCGAGTCGGCGCAGGCCGATCTGGACCGCGCCTGGATGGAGTTCGAGGCGCACCCCGAGCCGTCCGCCACGTCCGACGAGCCGGAGGGACTCCGATGAGCGACCAGACCCCGAGCCCCGTCGAGGACCCGGACGACCAGTCCGACAAGCCGTCGCAGGCCGAGGGCGAGGACGAGCGCGACACCCCGCACGAGGTCCTGCCCGCCGAGGGCAAGCCCTCGAAGGCCGAGGGCTGAGCCGACGCACTGAGCCGACGCACTCCCCGGAGGGGCGAATCCTGCAGAGGGTGCGCCCCTCCGTCGCGTCAGCGCCCGGTGACCGCCAGCAGCTCGTGCGCCGCGGCGCTGTCCGGGTAGCGGGAGAGCACGCGCTCCAGATCGCGCCGAGCAGGAGCCGTGCGCCCGTCCGAGAGGAGCGTGCTCGCGCGCTCGAGCAGCGCCTCCGCCCGCAGCTCCACGGGACGCGCGCTGGTGACGGTCGGGCGCACCACGCGGTCGAACGCCTCGAGGGCGCCCTCGATCGGGCCGAGCTCGCGGAGAGCGACGCCGCGGCGGATGAGCACCGCGGCGGAGGCGGCGTCCACGTTCTCGACGGGCGCCGAGAACTCGGCCACGTCGCTCCAGCGGCGGCGGGCGGAGTAGAGGGAGGCGAGCGTCGACGCCGCGAGGGTCGACGGCTCCAGGGTCTCGACCGCCACGACAGCCGCGGTCGGATCCATCGGTGCTGCCAGCTCGGCGTAGAGCAGGCGCAGCGCCGGGGCGTCGAGCGGCACCTCCACGTCGAGGCCGCCGCTCAGCGGCAGGCGGACGGTCAGCGCGATCCCGTAGCGGCGGAGGAAGGAGTCGGCCGACGGGTCGTAGCGGATGCGCACCAGCCAGCCGGTGAGCCGCAGAGCGCGATCGTCGTCCGCGGAGTGCAGGGCGTCGCGGACGAGCTCGACGACGGCCGCGAGGCGCGAGCCCTCGGGGGAGCCGGTGGTCGCCTCGTGCAGGTCCTCCGCCGGCGCCCCGGCGCGCACGAGCCGGAGCAGGGGCGCCTCCCACGCCGGAGCGAGGGCGGAGGGGCGCACGAGACCCGGCCCGCCGGGCATGCTGAGCCAACCGGACAGCCGGGAGCGGTGGTCCTCGGGGGAGAGCGGGTCGCCGGCCGCCCGGAGCCGGGGGCGCGCGAGGGCACGGAGCTCACCGCTCCGCCGGAAGCCGACTGCCACGGCCGATCCCCCTCCGCGTGCGGCGGCGGCTGAGGACCGTCGATCCGCCGAGTCTACGGCGTCGCCCCCCGCCGTCACCCCCGAACGGGGAGCGACGCGCTGGCGGCGATCCCCCGCCTCCCGTCGTCGCCCCCCGGCGCTGTCAGGCGCCGATCGAGCCCGCCGTGCGCAGCGGCATCACGTCGGGCTTCTCGGCGGTGCTCGCGATCGTCACGACCGCGTTCTCCTCGTTCGAGCGGAGCACGGCGTCCATGATCTCGAGCACGTGCAGGGCCACGCGGCCGGAGGCGCGGTGCGGGCGGTCCTCCGCGATCGCCTCCGCGAGGTCGGCCAGTCCCACTCCGCGACCGGTGTCGATCACGCCGGCGGAGTCGGGGACGACCCGCCAGTCCTCGTCGCGGACGGCGACCTCGACCGGGTCCGAGAACATGTTCGGATCCGGGACCGAGATGGTGCCCTCGGTGCCGTAGACCTCGAACTTCGGGGCCCGGCTGCGCCAGACCTCGAAGCTCACGGTGACGGTGGTGGCGACTCCGCTCGCGTGCTCGAGCAGCGCGGTGATGTGCGTGTCGATCGTCACCTCGATCGGCGTGCCCGCCTTCGGCCCGGTCTCGATCGTGCGCGGGCGGTCGGAGCGGGTGGCCAGGCCCGTGACGCGGACGACCGGCCCGAAGAAGTGCACGAGCGCCGTCAGGTAGTACGGGCCCATGTCCAGCAGCGGGCCGCCGCCGGGCTGGTAGTAGAACTCGGGCGCCGGGTGCCAGCGCTCGTGGCCGGGAGCGGCCCAGTGCACCTGCGCGGCGATCGGGGTGCCGATCGCTCCGGAGTCGAGGGCGAGGCGCGCGGTCTGCACGCCGGTCCCGAGCACCGTGTCCGGGGCGCTCGCGAAGCGCAGGCCCAGCTCGTCCGCGAGGTCGAGCATCGGCGCGGCCTCGGCCGGGTTCAGCCCGAGCGGCTTCTCGGCGAAGACGTGCTTGCCCGCCTTCAAGGCGCGGGTGCCGATCTCGACGTGCGCCGCCGGGATCGTGAGGTTCAGCACCGCGTCGATCTCCGGGTCGTCGATCAGCGCGTCGACGGTGAGGGCGCGGACGCCCTGCTCGTCGGCGACCTGCTGCGCCCGCTCCTGGTTCAGGTCGGCGACCGCGACGAGGCGGAGGCCGGGGAAGGTCGGGAGGTTCGCGAGGTACTGCTCGCTGATCTTCCCGACGCCGATGATGCCGACTCTCAGCGGGACGCCCACAGCATTCCCCTCTCGATGATCGTGCGGACGTTGTCGTCCTGGAGGATCTCGACGCGGTGGCCCGGCGTCGAGACGAAGATGCGGCCCTCGCCCCAGAGGCGGGTCCAGATCGCGGGGGAGGTGATGGGGCGCTTCCACGGGTCCCACGGGCGGACGGCCTGCGTGGTCGTGGCGAGCACGTCGTTGTAGTCGTCGTGCAGCACCCAGTACTGCTCCGTGACCAGCTCGAAGTCGGAGATGCCCTGCGTGATCGGGTGGTCGGCGGCGAGGGCCGTCATCTCGATCGTGTGCGGCATGTAGTTGTCCGACTGCTCGCCGGTGCGCTCGTCCGGGTGCTTGCCGGGGTGCGAGGCGAACTGGCCGCCGATCAGCTGCAGGTAGTCGGAGTTGTCGCGGTAGGAGTCGGCGATCCCGCCGTGCCAGCCGGCGAGGCCTGTGCCGCGCTCGACCGCCGCGCGGAGGCCCAGGAACTCCTCCCACTGGATGGAGGTCATCGTGTTCGACTGCACGATCAGGTCGACCGTCCGCATGTAGGCCTCGTCGGCGTACACGGCGGTCGACTCCTCGACGCGCACGTCGTAGCCGTTGTCGCGGAGGAACGGCAGGAACAGCTCGGTCGCCTCGACCGGTTGGTGGCCGTCCCAGCCCCCTCGGACGACGAGGGCCGTCTTGCCGGGAGTGGTCGGGGAGTGGTCGGTCATCGTCGTCCTCACGTGCGGGCGGATCGCTCCGCGGTTCGTCATCGAACAGGACTTGCGCAACTTCTGTGCGGGAGCCCCGGCGTCCGACCATCATGCACCGCGGTTCCCGGCGGAGCAAGCCGTCCTGGCGCAGGGCTAGTTGCGAAAGTCGGTATCCGCTACGGTGAGCACATGCCCGACCACGACGACGTCTCCGGAGCGACCACCCGCCCGACCATGGCGCTGATCGCCGAGCGCGCCGGGACGAGCGTCCCCACCGTCTCGAAGGTGCTCAACGGCGGCACCGACGTCTCGGAGGCGACCCGCCTGCGCGTGATGGAGGCGGCGCACGCGCTCGGCTACCGCCGCCGCCCGCGCCTGCGCCCGCCGGTCGAGGATCCGCACTCCGCCCAGATCGTCGACGTCGTCGTCGGCCACATCGGCGGCACCTGGATCGGACCGGTCCTCGAGGGGATCGAGGCCGAGGCCTCCGCCGCCGGGGTCGACCTGGTGCTCACCCGCGCCCGCGACGACGGCGCCTGGATCAGCCGCCTCCTCCGCCGCCCCTCGCTCGGCGCCATCGTGGTGCTGGTCAACGTCTCGGCCGCGCAGCTGCACCTGCTGACCACCGCCGAGCTGCCCGTCGTCGTCGTCGACCCCAGCACGCGGCCGCCGGCCGACGTCGCGAGCGTCGGCGCGACCAACTGGGACGGGGGCCGCATGGCCGCCGAGCACCTCCTCGACGCCGGCCACACCCGCTTCGGCGTCCTCGGCGGCACCCGCACCCAGCTCTACAGCAGCGCCCGGATCGACGGCTTCACCACCGCGCTCCGCGCCGCCGGGGTCGAGGATCCGCGCGTCGCCTACTGCGACTGGGACCGCGAGCTGGCCCGCGAGGCCGCCGGGCTGATGCTCGCCGAGCCGGACGCGCCGACCGCCTTCTTCGCCTGCTCCGACGTGATGGCGCTCGGCGTCTACGAGGCCGCCGACGACGCCGGCCTCCGCATCCCGCGAGACCTCAGCGTCATCGGCTTCGACGACGTCGAGGAGTCGGCCTGGGCGACCCCGCCGATGACCACGATCCAGCAGCCCATCGGCGAGATGGGCGCCATCGCCTTCCGGATGCTGCACCAGGCGCACCGGTCGGCGACCCCGCTCGCCTCGGGAGCCTCGGCCACCCGCATGGAGCTGGAGACGCGGCTGATCCGCCGCGCCTCCGTCGCACCCGTGCGCGTCTAGCGCCGCCCGCGGGCCCTCCCGCCTCCCGCCCTCCCCGAGATCGATGCGTCACGATCGGCCCCTCTCCCGCGCCCGTGACGACCGTTCGTGACGCATCGACCCCGGCGGGCGCCGCGGTCGGTGGCGACCCGGGTCGCACCGCCTATGCTGCCCGGATGCGCAGCGCGACCGGGGGGATGGTGGTGGGGTCGTTCGTCTCGCGGATCCTCGGGTTCGTCCGGCTGGCGCTCCTGGTCGTGGCGGTCGGCGGCACGAGCGCGTCGGTCGGCGGGCAGGTGTTCGAGGTCGCGAACTCCGCGCCCACCTACCTGTACGGGCTCATCGCGGGCGGGGTGCTCGGCGCGGTGCTCGTGCCGCAGATGGTCCGGGCGCGGGCCGACGGACCGGAGGGCGTGCGGACCCTCGAGCGGCTGCTCACCGTGTGCCTCGGCGGAGCGGCGCTCCTCACGGCCGCCTGCACGCTCGCGGCGCCGCTGATCGTCGGGCTCTACGCCGGGGGCTGGTCGGCCGACTGGGCTCTGCTCGCCACCCAGATGGCCTACTGGTGCCTGCCGCAGATCTTCTTCTACATCGTCTTCGCCGTCTTCTCGCAGCTGCTCAACTCCGCCGAGAAGTACGGGCCGGGCGCGTGGGCGCCCGCCTGCGCGAACGTGATCTCGGTGCTCGGGATCGCGGTGTTCCTCCTGATCCACCCCGAGGCGGCGTCGACACCCGCCGACGAGTGGACGCCGGAGATGGTGGCGCTCCTGTGCGGCACTGCCACTACGGCGATCGTGGTGCAGGGGGTGATCGCGGTCGCGTTCTCGCGGTCCGTCGGCGTCCGCCTGCGGCCGCGCTTCGGCGTCGCCGGGCTCGGCGGAGTGTCGCGGGACGCGGTCTGGGTGTTCCTCGGCGCCCTCGTCGCAGAGGTGTCGTACATCGTCGTCTCGAACGCGGCGACGGCGGCCGGCCAGGCCATGAACCGCGCCGGCGTCGACGGGCCGAGCCTCAACTCCTTCTCGAGCGCGCAGCTGCTGCTCCTGCTGCCGCACGGCATCCTGGTCGTCTCCGTCGCCACGGCGATGTTCACGCCGCTCAGCCGGGACCTGCACCGCGGCGATCGGGCGGCCGCGGCGGTGAACCTCCGACGGACCGAGGACGCGGTGCTCGCCGTCACTCTGCTCGCGACGCTCCTGTTCGTCGCGGCGGCGCCACTGCTCACGCAGCTCGTCTTCGGCACACCGGTGATCGGCGGAGTCCTGCAGCTGCTCGCCCTGAGCCTGGTCGGCTTCAGCCAGACCTACGTCCTCAACCGGGCGATGTTCGCGCTGGGTCGGGCCCGCGACTCGCTGGCGACCCAGGTCGTCTCGGCCGTCGGCGTCGCGGTGGGGGCGCTCGTCGGCGGGCTCCTCCTGCCTGCCGAACTCGTCGTGCCGGCGATCGCGGGCGGCACCGCCCTCGGGACCACGGCCGCGTGGGCCCTCGCCCACTGGCTGGTCCGGCGCCGGATCGGCGTCGTGCCGCAGCCGACCCGGGACCGCCGCGCCGCTCTCGTCGCGGCGCTGGTCACAGCCTGCGCGTCGGTGCCGCTCGGCCTGCTGCTCGCCGTGCCCGCCGACCGCCTCGCGGCCGGCGCCGTGCTGCTGCCGGTCGGACTCGCGATCACCGCCCTGTTCGTGGTCGTGCACCGGGTCGTCGGCGGGCGCTGGCTCTGGTCGCTGGTGCTCGCGCCGCTCTGAGGGGCTGCGCGTGCGGTCCCGCAGCCCCGACCCTCAGTGCCCCGCGCCGAGGTTCCCGGCGAGGCGGCCGTGCATCCGGGTGGAGGCGTCGTTCATCCCCTCGATCACGGCGCGGGTGCCGTGGCGCTCGTACTTGGTGGTGACGGCGTCCAGCGCGGCGACGGTCGAGGCGTCCCAGATGTGGGAGCCGGAGAGGTCGATCACGACGTGCGCGGGGTCCTCCGCGTAGGAGAACTGCGTGGTGAGGTCGTTGCTGGAAGCGAAGAACAGCTCGCCGGTCACCGTGTAGTGGGCCGTCGATCCGTCGGCCGAGAGGGTGCGCTCGACGGTGGCGAAGTGGGCGACCCGGCGGGCGAAGACGACCATGGCGGCGAGGACGCCGACGACGACTCCGATCGCCAGGTTGTGGGTGAGGACGACCACGACGACCGTGGCGATCATGACGACCGTCTCGCCCACGGGCATCCGCTTCAGGGTCGACGGGCGGATGCTGTGCCAGTCGAACGTCGCCACCGAGACCATCACCATCACCGCGACCAGCGCGGCCATCGGGATGATCGCGACGAGGTCGCCGAGCGCGACGACGAGGATCAGGAGGAACACGCCGGCGAGGAAGGTCGAGATGCGGGTGCGGGCGCCGGACGCCTTCACGTTGATCATCGTCTGGCCGATCATCGCGCAGCCGCCCATGCCGCCGAACAGGCCGGAGAGCACGTTCGCGGCGCCCTGCCCGAGCGACTCGCGGGTCTTGCGGGAGGGGGTGTCGGTGATGTCGTCGACGAGCTTCGCAGTCATCAGCGACTCGAGGAGTCCGACGAGCGCCATCGCGACGGCGTACGGCGCGATGGTCGTGAAGGTCTCCCAGGTCAGCGGTACGTTCGGCAGGAACAGCTCGGGGAGGCTGCGGGGCAGCTCGCCCTGATCGCCCACGGTGGGGACGGCGACCGCCGTCACGACGACCGCCGCGGTGATGAGGACGATGGCGACGAGAGGCGCCGGAACGGCCTTCGTCAGGCGCGGCATCACGACCATGATCACGATCCCGACGGCGACCAGCGGGTAGACCAGCCAGGGCACGCCGATCAGGTTGGGGATCTGCGCCGAGAAGATCAGGATCGCCAGCGCGTTCACGAATCCGACCATCACGCTGCGGGGGATGAAGCGCATGAGCTTCGCCACTCCGAGCAGCCCGAGCACGATCTGGAGCACGCCCGCGAGGATCACCGTCGCGATGAAGTAGTCCATCCCGTAGTCGCGGGCGACGGGGGCGATCACGAGGGCGACGGCGCCCGTGGCGGCGGTGATCATCGCGGGGCGTCCGCCGAGGAACGCGATCGACACGGCCATCACGAACGACGAGAAGAGGCCGACCCGCGGATCCACGCCCGCGATGATCGAGAACGAGATCGCCTCGGGGATGAGCGCGAGCGCGACCACGAGGCCGGCGAGGACCTCGCGGGTCAGGATGCGGGGGGTGCGCAGCGCCGTCATCACGGTGGGCTCGGCGTGAGGGCGGGCAGGGGTCTTCGAGGCGAGGGCCATCGCGGCGGCTCCAGGGAGTGGGAGGGGTGCTCGACGAGGAGCGCGGAGGGCTGCGGCATCAGGTCGGCGGAAGCGGGCGGGGATGCCAAGCTTGCAGAGGCGTGTCAGCAGCACGGGCAACCCTACCCTCACGTAAGGGTAGATCTGAAGGGGTGAGCAGGATCGGCACCATGCACATCGGCGAGCTCGCCGAGCGGACCGGCCTCTCGCTCCGGACCCTGCGCCACTACGACGAGATCGGCCTCGTGAAGGCGTCCGGCCGCACCGAGGGCGGCTTCCGCCTCTACACGTCCACCGACTACGACCGCCTGATCCTCATCCGCCGCATGAAGCCGCTCGGCTTCTCGCTGGAGGAGATGGCCGCGCTGCTCCGCGTGATCGACACCCTCGAGGCCGAGGGCGACGACGCGCCGGCCGAGGTCCGCGCGCAGCTCGACGCCTTCGTCGCGCAGGCCCGCGAGCGCCGCGAGGCGCTGAGCGCCCAGCTCGCGATGGCCGACGAGTTCGTCGAGCTGCTCACCAGCCGCTGAGCCCGGCCACCTGCGCGATCGATGCGTCGCGAACGGCTTCCCTTCGCCTCCGATGACGACCCTTCGCGACGCATCGGATCCCGGGAGCGCGGGAGAGCCGCTCAGGTCGCGCTCGCGTCGGGCAGCTGCTCCGGGCAGTCGCCGCCCGGCTCGGTGGCGAGCTCGAAGTGCCAGATCTCGTTCGCGTAGATCTGACAGAGCCCGTAGTCGGTGCCGTGCTGCGCGAGCCGGCTGTCTGCGTCCGTGTAGCCGATGTCGACCGCGCCGCCGGTGAGGTGGGCGGAGGAGGTGACGGATGCGACGCGGCGGCCGCGGCCCGACGGCGGCCGTCAGCCGCGCGGGCCGCGGGCCAGCAGGGCGTGCAGCAGCGGCAGCGCCGACGCGATCATCAGCACCGTGCCGAAGCCGCTGTCGTCCGGGCGCACGACGGCGCCCGCGATCAGCAGGCCTGCGAACAGCACGGCCGAGATCACGCGGCGGACGGTGCCCTCGAGCCGGTTCAGCCGGCGCTCGATGGTGGGGACGGTGACCGCGAGCTCGCCGTCGTCGAGGGTCGTGACGAGCTCGTCGAGCCGGCGCGGCAGGCGCCAGATCAGGCCGAGCGTGTCGACGGCCTGCTTGCCGACGTCCTGCACGACGGAGCCGCGCTCCTCGCGGATCAGCTGCTGCGCGTAGGGCTCGACCGAGTCCCACAGGTTGAAGGCCGGGTCGAGCGCGCTGCAGACGCCCGAGGTCAGCGACATCGCGCGGATGACGAGCAGGAAGTTCTCGGGGAGCTGGAACGGCAGCGCGCGCACGACGTCGCCGAACTGCACGGCGAAGTCGCGGAACTCGCGCGGATCCACCTCCCGCAGCTCGGCGAAGCCCATGCCGCCGAAGCGGGCGAAGAGCTGCGTGAGCGCCCGCTCCAGCTCGCGGGAGTCGGCCGAGGGGAGGAGGACGCCGACCGCGCGGGCCGCGTCGACGAGCCCCTTGCCGTCGCGGGAGGCGGCGGCGATCAGCATCCGGCGCAGGCCCGCGCGGGTGCTCGGCGGCACCTCGCCCATCATCCCGAAGTCGATGAAGGTGAGGCGCCAGGGCAGCTCGCCCCCGGGGGTCGGCGTGACGAAGACGTTGCCGGGGTGCGGATCCGCGTGGAAGTAGCCGTTGGTGAAGAGCTGGTCGAACATCACGGCCGCGAAGACCGGAGCGACCTCCCGCGGGTCGATCCCGGCGGCCAGCAGCGCGGCGTGGTCGGTGATCTTGATCGCGGTGACGTCCTCGAGCGTGAGGACCTTGCGGGTCGAGCGCTCCCAGACCACGTCCGGGACGGCCACCCGGGCGTCGCCCGCGAAGTCGGCGGCGAAGCGGACGGAGTTGGCCGCCTCCTGCAGGTAGTCGATCTCCTCGAGGCTGGTGACCGCGAACTCCTCGACGAGCGCCGGGGCGTCGACGCGGTCCGAGACCAGGCGCACGTGGCTGAGCCAGCCGCCGACGCGGCGCAGAGCCGCGAGGTCGACCTCGACGATCTGGTCGATCCCCGGCCGCTGCACCTTCATGATGGCCGCGGAGTAGCCGGTGTCCTCGGCGTCGGCGGGGGAGAGCCGGGCGCGGTGGGCCTGGCCGAGCGAGGCGGCGGCGACGGGCGACTCGTCGACTCCGGCGTACGCGCGCTCGAGCGGCAGCCCGAGCTCGGACTCGGCCAGCGCCCGGATCCGCGGGAACGGGACGGGCGGGACCTCGTCCTGCAGCCCCTCCAGCTCGCGCGTGATCTCGGGCGGCAGCACGTCCAGGCGCGACGACATGAACTGGCCGACCTTGATCATCAGGCCGCCGAGATCGACCGCGAGCACGTGGAAGCTGCGGGCGAAGCGGCGCATCCGGCCGGGCCGGGTGCGGAGCGCGACGCGCGTGAGCCCCACCCGCGGCAGGAGCAGGTCGAAGAACCAGGTGACCGCGAGATGCCACGCGGCGAAGCGGAGGATCCGGCGGTAGCGCCGCCGGTCCTCCCGCTCTCGGTGGCCCGGGGCGGCAGGACCCGGGCTGACCGAGGCCACCCGGGTCAGTCCTGCGCGAGGATCGCGTACAGGCGGCGGCGCACGTCCTCGAGTTCGGCGACGGCCTTGCGGATCTGCTCGGGGGTGCCCGAGCGTCCGACCTGGGCCGCGGCCTGGGCGAGCTCGAGGCCCGCCTTGGGCAGGGCGCCGAAGTCGACGTGGTCGGAGTCGTTCCACGGGGTCGAGGTGCCGTGCTCGGCGACCGTCGCGCGGCCGGCGTCGGTCAGCGTGTAGGTCTTGCGGCCGTTCTGCTCGTCGGCCGTGATGAGGCCCTCGTCCGCGAGGAGCTGGAGGGTCGGGTAGACCGAGCCGGGGCTCGGCTTCCAGTCGCCTCCGCTGCGCTCCTCGATCTCGCGGATGATCTGGTAGCCGTGCATGGGCTGCTCGGCGAGGAGCGCGAGCACCGCGGTGCGCACGTCCCCGCGGCCGACCCGGGAGCCGACGCGCTTCTCCATGCGGGAGCGGGCCTGCTCCATCGCGCGCCAGATGCTCTCGATGGGCGTGCCGGTGCCGAACGCGCCGGTCGATGACGATCCGTTCATGATGACCTCCTGTTTCTCCGAACGATACTCAGCGATATGGGTGGCGACTGTGAACGACTGCCGCGTCGGCTCAGAGCTTCGCGAGCTTCGCCCGGGCGACGAGGAACAGCCCGTACATGACCAGTCCCGCGCTGACCAGGGTCAGGGCGATCGTGCCGTACGGAGGGACGTCGAGGAAGCGGATGGCCCCGTCGAGCCCGGTCGCCTGGCGGGCGTCGCCGGTCAGCGCCGCGACCACGAAGATCCCGCCGGCCAGGCCCAGAGCGAGCCCCTTCGTGATGTAGCCGGTCGCGCCGAGGATCAGCACTGCCGTCCCCGTCGGGCCCTCGGGGATGCGGACGAGCTTGCGGAAGCCGCGCCGGATCCCGATCGCGACGAAGCCGATCCCGCTGCCCAGCACGATCCCGCCGACGATCACGAGGATCACGACGCCGACCGTGCTCGTCAGCAGCTCGGTGTTGATGCGGCGGATCGTGGCCGAGGAGCTCGTCGAGCCGCCGAGCGCGAAGACGAGCGTGGTGCCCGCGAGCGTGAGCGAGGCGAAGCCCTTGCCCGACTCGACGATCCGGCGGCCCAGGCGGGCGGGGAGCCCCGGCGCGGAGGAGCGCCCGCCGAGGGAGAGCTGCCAGAGCCCGAGCGCGACCAGCCCGACCAGCGCAGCCCAGACCACCACGAGCCCGACGGGGGAGTCGGCCATGCGCCCGATCGCTCCGGACGCGTCCGCCTCCCGCGAGGTCTCGTCGCTGACCGCGACGCGCAGGGCGAGGCCGCCGATCAGGAGGTGGATCAGTCCGTTCACGGCGAATCCCGTGCGGGCGAGGCGCCGGAAGCGCCGGGTCCGGACTCCGGCGCGCGGCGACGGCACGCTCGCAGTGGACATCGCGCAACCCTCTCATCCCCGGCCGCCCCGGCGCCTCCTGACCCGCCGACGCGCGCGTGGCAACCCTCTCCCCGGCCGGGTGCCCGAGTCGTGGGATGGAGGTGCGGCGCGGTTCGCACCGCAGCAGGACGAGAGAAGGAACCCCATGCGTGCACGCCGACGTCGCGCGGGCGGTCGCCGAGGGCCGAGGCGGGGCGGACCTCCCGGACCGGTCCCGGGCAGGGGAGGGCGGCGACGATGACCGGAGCGACGCTCCTCGTCCGCCGCCCGTCGAGCCCGGCCTCGCGGGTGCTGGTGCTCCACGCGACCGCGGTCGAGCTGGAGCTGCTGGTGGCCGCGCTGCTCGGGCTCGCCGAGGAGACGCCGTGCCTGGACGTGCGGGTGGCGGCGAGGTCGCGGGCGGCGCTCCTGCTGGCGACCGTCGATCCGGAGGCGGCGCTGCCGCTGGCCGAGGCGCGGCGGGTCCGCGTCGGGCTCCGCCGCGAGCGCGAGGAGCTGGAGCGCGGCGGGGTCGGGTGCCGGCACGTCGTCGAGGCGCGGGCAGGCCGTCGGTGAGGGGATGCCGGGATGTCGGCTGATCGGCGTCTCCGCGGTGCTGAACGGGGGGTGCCCTGATCCGTGTGCGAGCGGGCGGCTGACCTCAGACTGGGGAGGCCGCTCTCCGCAGCGACTCCGCGCCTCCCTCCCGATCCGACAGGACCCGGCATGCCGCTCAGCTCCGACCGCCCCGCCGTCGCCGATCCGCGGCGCCGCTCCCTGGTGCAGGCCGCGTGGGCCGCTCCGGTCGTGATCGCCGTCGTCGGCGCCCCCGCCGCGATGGCGTCGACCTCGGCGGCTCCCACCCTCTACGTCTTCTTCACGGGCGTGGGCGATTCGGGCGACGTCTTCCTGGAGCTCCTCGCCGGCGACGGGACGCCGCTCCAGCAGCAGTTCGAGTTCCAGGGCGTTCCCCGCGGCACGGACGCCTGGGTCACGGCTTTCCGACCGAGCACCGACGCGTCGGGGATCTTCCGGGCCCGGATCCCCGCCACGCTCACCGCGGCCTACTCCGCCCTCCGCATCGTCGTGCGGGTCCTCGGGTTCGCCGAGCCGCTGATCAGCCAGGTGCAGAGGCTGCCCTTCGAGGCCTGAGCGCGAGCGAATGGACGGCTCGAGGCCCGTCCGACAGCGCCGCCGCTCACTTCTCCCGTCGGCGGCGACGCCGCCGCAGGACCACGACCGCCGTGAAGAAGGCGGCGGAGAGGACGAGCAGCGCCGCGACTCCGACGAGCAGGAGTCGGGCGGCCACGAGGAACTCCTCCATCGGAGCGTCCGACAGCAGCATCTGGATCGCCGCGACCGCGTGCACCAGTGCGATCCCGCAGAGGATCCGCCCGGTGTTCGCGATCCACCGCCACCCGTCGAGGTCCGGATGCGGCCGCTCGACCTCGGCCTGCTCCGCCTCGAAGTCCGCGATGAGCTCCCCGAGATCCCCGAGGTCCAGCGGCGACTCCGGCGGAAGCGCCAGCAGGCTCCGCAGGCGCTCCTCCGTGCTCGCTCCGGTCCGCTCCATCACTGCGACGAAGAGCCGGCGCTCGCGAGCAGTCGTCCACCCGGGCACGAGGACGCCCCAGCGGCCGGCCTGATCGTCGTAGCCCTCGTCGCGATAGGTCTGCGCGAGGAGCTGCCGCGCCTCGAGGGCGAGCGGATCCGCGTCGATCCGTGCGCGCAGCTCGGTCCGCCGCGCTCTCAGCCGGCGCCGCTCGTCGGCCCCCGCTCGATCCATCCGGTCAGTATGGCGCCCGGAGGCCGCGCCTGAGGTTCCGCTGAGACCCACCCGCCCACGCGTCTAGAGGGTGGCGGGCCTCGTGACGAAGGCCGTCTCCAGGTAGGGCAGCTCGGCGCGGGCGAAGACCGCAGTGAGGACGCGGTCCTCGAACGCAACGCCGAGGCCGACCACGAGGGCGTCGGTGTCCACGCGCATCCCGTCGCGTGCCACGCCGTCCACCAGGACCGGGACGCCGTGCTCGACGGCCGACTCGGTCACGGGCCCGAGCAAGTCTCCCGGCAGGCCGCCGCGCACCCGCTCGTTCCGGAACTGATTGATCAGCACGTGCTCGAGGTGTTGCACCAGCGCCTGCTCGGGAGTAGCCCAGGGCCCGTCGGAGTCGAGGGGCACCGTGGTCCTCACGGCTTCCCAGAGCATCGGGTGCCTCATCTGCTCGCGGACCTTCATCAGGCTGTCGGGGAGCGGCCGACGCGGCGGCCCGTCGAGCTCGGCCCGCAGGTCGTCGTCGAGGTCGGCCAGGTTCACCGGATCGCTGCGGTCGTCCGGATTCCGCCACAGAGCGTAGGAGAGGGATGCGGACTCGAGGTGGGTCCGCCCCTCCGACGTGGTACTCACGGTCGAGACGCCGAGCTCTTCGATCGACGGCTGAGGCGTCAGCGCGAAGAGGGGCCCGCCGAAGCGTGCCGTCACCTCGTCGGGCGTCGGAAGCTCGAACTCCTCGGACGGTCCAGGATCCACCACGAACATGCGCCTCAGCCTGCCCGCGGCCCACGCCGCGTGCAACGGCTGCGCGCGATCCGACGCGCGGCCGTCGCGATCGGTCCGGGGGAGCGTCCCTGCCCGCCCTCCTCGAGGGAACAGCACCGCCCCGTCAGCAGCAGCCGCAGGCCTCGGAGTCCTCGCTCGTCAGCGCGGAGATCGGCGTCGTGCAGGACTCGCCGCGCCAGGCCTCCAGGCCCTCGCGGACGGCGACCGCGGCGATCACGAGGCCGGCGACGGGGTCGGCCCACGTCCATCCGAGCGTGCTGTTCAGCAGCAGGCCCACCAGGACGGCGGCGGAGAGGTACGAGCAGAGGAGCGTCTGCTGCGAGTCCGCGACGGCCGAGGCCGAGCCGAGCTCGCGGCCGGTCCGGCGCTCGAGCAGGGAGAACGCGGGCATCACCAGCAGGCTGACGGCGGCCAGCACGATGCCGACAGGGGAGTGCTGGGCCTCCGAGAATCCGAGCAGCGCCCGGACCGAGTCGACGGCGACGAACGCGGCCAGGCCGAGGAACGAGACGGCGATCACCCGCAGCGCGGTGCGCTCGCGCGCCTCCGGATCGCGGCCCGAGAACTGCCAGGCGACGGCCGCGGCGGAGAGCACCTCCACCACGGAGTCGAGGCCGAAGGCGACGAGTGCGGTGGACGAGGCGACCGTCCCGGCGGCGAGGGCCACGATCGCCTCCACCACGTTGTAGGCGATGGTCGCGCCGACGATCCAGCGGATGCGCCTCTGCAGCACGCGGCGGCGGGCGGGGAGGAGCGGAGCGCGCAGGGCGCTCATGCGCAGCGGCAGTCGTCGCCGGAGCAGCAGTCCGGATCGACGACCAGGGCCAGGCGGAGAAGATGGTCGAGCGCCCCGGCGATCCGGGTCTCGGCCAGCCGGTACCAGGTGTACCGGCCGTCCTTCACGGCCTCCACCAGCCCGCATCCGCGGAGGCACGCGAGCTGATTCGACATCACCTGCCGCGAGACCCCGAGCGCGTCCGCGAGGTCGGAGGGGACGGCCGGAGCCTCTCGCAGCGCGAGCAGGATCCGGGACCGCGTCTCGTCGGCCAGGGCGGATCCGAGGCGCGCGAGAGCAGCGGAGTGGGTGAGGGTCGCGGTGGCGGGCACGGGAGCGACGGTACACGCGATGCTGTATCGAGCGCGAGGGCGGTGGTCTCTCCTCGAACGTGCGAGCCCCCCTCCTGCTCCCCCCGTCGGGTGGGCGGACGTGCCGCACTGCCGCGGATCCCCGGGGCCGGCCTCCACGGCGCGCCCCGAGCGGCCCGCGCGCCGTGCCAGGATCCCCTTGATCACGGCGCCCGTCCGCCGCTCCGCCGCTCGGTCTCCTGGAAGGGCCACGGACCCGCCTTGCTCGATGCCACGGCCCTCCGCGTCGCCTTCGGGGTCACCGCCCTCACCCTCTTCCTGCTGTTCGCGCTGGTCACCTACCGGTCGACGCGCTCGTCCTTCAGCTTCTGGTGGTGCACGGCGCTCGCGCTGTTCATGGGCGGCTCGCTCGCCTACCTCCGCGACGGCACGGCCGACCAGGTGTGGGCGAATCCGCTCGGCAACGGGCTCATCGTGGCCGGCGCCGCCGCGGTCTGGGCGGCGAGCCGCTCCCTCCGCGGCCGGCCGACGCCGTGGTGGCTGGTGGTCGCTCCGACCGTGGTGGTGACGGGCGTGTCCAGCCTCGACTCTCCCGCCGTCAACGACTGGTCGGGAGGGCCGCTCTACCTCGCCTCGATGGCGCTCCTCATCGGCCTGTCGACCCGCGAGATCGCGCTGCTCGGCGCCGGGCGCTCGCGCACGCGCTGGCCGCTGCTGCTGAGCTCCGGCGCCCTCTCCCTCTACTACGCGCTCCGGTTCGCCGTGTTCCTGGCCGCGGGGCTGCGCAGCGAGCTGTTCGCGACCTGGTTCGGGACCCCGACCACCACGCTGATCACGCTGGTGCTGCTGGTCGTGGTGTCGTTCAGCATGGCGTCGCTCAGCGGCGAGCAGGTCGCGCAGATGCTCACCGCCGGCGCCGCCCGCTCGCGGCAGGAGCTCGCCGACGGCGAGAGGGTGCAGCGGCGGCTCGAGCCCCGCTCGGTCCCGGACCTCCCGGGCTACGACGTCGCCGGCGCCTGCGTGCCCAGCGGGACGGTGAGCGGCGACTTCTTCGACTGGCGCTGCACGCCCGACGGGCTCGCCGTCACCGTCGCCGACGTCATGGGCAAGGGGGTCGGCGCCGCGATGATCGCCGCCACGGTCCGCGCCGCCCTGCGCGTCACTCCTCCCGCTCTCGGCCCCGCGGCGACGATGGCGCTCATCGACCGGGTCGTCGAGCCGGACCTGTCGGCGAACGACGCGTTCGTCACGCTCCTCCACCTGCGGCTCAGCGCCTCGACCGGCGACATCGCGCTCGTCGACGCCGGGCACGGACTCGGGATCGTCTGCCGCGCCGACGGCTCGCGCGAGCGCATCCCCTCCGCCCATCTGCCGCTCGGCCTCCTCGGCACGCAGGAGTGGGAGCCGACCGGCCTCCGGCTCGACCCCGGCGACCTGCTGCTGATCTGCAGCGACGGTGTGCTCGACCTCTTCGACGGCTCCCTCGCCGCCCTCGACCGGGTGGCCGACGCGGCCGTCGCCGCCCCGGCGACCGCCGCCGACGCGGTCGCCGGCGTCACCCGCCTGGCGGCCGAGGGAATGCTGGCGGACGACGTGACCGTGGTGGCGATCCGGCGGACCTCGGGGAGCTGACCCGGCCTCAGCCCCGCCCCGCCTGCAGCCGGAGCCCGGCCAGCAGCAGGTCGAGGCCGGAGCGGAACACGTCGAGGTCGTCGTGCGTCGCCATGACGTCGGCCGCGTGGTGGCCGAAGGGGAACTCCTCCGGATCGAGGGCGCGCCAGCGGTCGGCCAGGTGCTCGAGGAACTCGCCCCTCTCCATCCCGCTCTCGAGGAACTCGCGGGGCGGCGGCTGCGCCAGGTCGGCCGCGACTCCGACGACGTAGCTGACGATGGACGACACGGCGTGGAACCGCTGCCGGGGCGTCAGGTCGAGAGCCATGAGCTGCTGCCCGAGGCGCTCGTACATCGCCATCGAGTTGGGCTGCACCCCGGTCGTGCGGAGCATGTAGAGGCCGAACCAGGGTCGGCGGACGCACTCGTCGAAGAGGGCCAGTGCGACGGCGCGGACGTTGTCGATCGGGTCCGGCCCGTGGGTGAGCGGCTCGCTGTCTGCGAGGACCCGACCCATGACCTCGTCGGTCGCCCGCTCCAGCAGCTCGTCGCGGCTGCCGACGTACCAGTAGATGCTCGCCACGCCGCCGCCGAGTCGGGCCGCGAGCGCGCGGAACGTGAGGGCCGACTCCCCGGACTCGTCGAGGATCGCGATCGCCTCGGCCAGCACGGTGTCGAGCGAGTGCGACGCTCGGCGGCGGCCCCGGGCGGGGGAGGGCGCGGCGGCGGTCTCCGTCGGGCGATCTGCAGGCATGGCTTGCATCTTACCGAACGGCGTTCCATACTATCGAACGCCGTACGAGAGTCGAACGGCGTTCGATAGGAAGGCGCCTCGATGTCCGCTCCGACGACCACCTCCGCCGAGTCCCGCGCTCACACCTCCCTCCGCTCCGCGGCACTCCCGCTCGCCGCTCTCTGCCTCGCCTTCTTCGTCGAGATGGTCGACAACACGCTGCTCTCGATCGCCCTCCCGACGATCGGACGCTCACTCGACGGCTCGACCGCCGGACTGCAGTGGGTGACCGGTGCCTACTCCCTGACCTTCGGCGGGCTGCTGCTGACAGCCGGGTCCGCCGCCGACCGGTTCGGCCGCCGCCGCGTGCTCCTCACCGGCCTCGCCGCGTTCGGGCTGATCAGCCTCGCCGTCGTCCTCGTCACCGACATCGGCCAGCTGATCGCCCTCCGCGCGGCGCTCGGCTGCGCCGCGGCCGCCATGGCGCCCGTCACGATGTCGCTGGTGTTCCGGCTCTTCGACGACGAGAGGCTCCGCATGCGGTCGATCACGATCGTGATGATCGTCGGGATGTCCGGCATGGTCCTCGGCCCCCTCCTCGGCGGCTCGATCCTCAGCACCGTCAGCTGGCAGTGGCTGCTCGTCGTCAACGCCCCGATCGCGCTGCTGGTCTGGATCGGCGTGCGCCTCGGAGTTCCCGCGGACCAGCGCGCCGACCTCACCTCCGGTCGGCTCGACCTGCCGGGGACCGCCCTCACCGTCGCCGCGGTGGGGCTCGGCTGCTACACACTCACCAGCGGAGTCGAGAACGGCTGGCTGTCGCTCCTCACGATCGCCTGCGCCGCGGGGACCGTCGCGGCCGTCGCGGGATTCGTCGTCCGCGAGCGCCGCGCCGTCTCGCCCATGATCGACCTCGCGATCTTCCGCGCCGGCCCCGCGCGGGGAGCGGCGCTCACGCAGCTCGGCGCCTCGGTCGCCTTCGCGAGCGTCCTGTTCGGCCTGATCCTGCACTTCCAGTACGCCTACGGCTGGAGTCCGGTGCGCGCCGGCCTCGCGAACCTGCCCGTCATCGTCACGATGCTCGCCGCCACTCCGATCACCGAGCGCCTCGCCGCGAAGCTGGGGCACCGCGCGGCCTGCCTGATCGGCACCGGGCTCCTGGTCGGCGCGCTGCTCGGGATGTCCTGGGCGGTGGACCGGGGCTACCTCGCGATCGCCGTGATGATGGTCGTGATGACGGTGGGCCTGCGGACGATCATGACCATCTGCGCCGTCGCCCTCGTCGAGGCGATGCCCGCGAACCGCACGTCGATCGGTGCGGCGCTCAACGACACGGCCCAGGAGATCGGCACCAGCATCGGCACGGCCGTCGTCGGCACGCTGATCGCCGCACTGGTGGCGACCACCCTCCCGGCGGGCGCGTGGAGCGCGGACCTCGTCCGGAGCTTCTTCGCGGGTGAGCGGGTCGCCTTCCTGGTCGTGGCGGTCCTCGTCGGCGTGATCGCGACGATCGGCTCGCTGTCACTCAGCGACTCCCGCTCCACCGAGGAGTCGGCGGCGGCCTAGTTCATCGGGTCGCGCCGGGCGTCCTCGAGGTCGGCGATGTCCGTGTACTCGAGGAAGTCCAGCGGCGGGATGTCCGTCATCTCCTCGCTCCAGGAGGGGCGGGCCGGCTGCATGCGGCGCGTCTCGAGCTCGATGTGGGCGATGACCTCCGCGTCGTCCGGCTCCTCCACCTCGCTGCTGTCGATCGGCACCGACCAGAGCTGGCTCGCCGGCCCGATCAGCAGGTGGGCGTAGGCGCGGCCGCCGCCCTCGGTCAGGACAGGCACCGAGACGACGTCCGACTTGTTGACGTCCGCGAGGGCCCGGGCGTACCGGAGGACCGCCTTGCAGGTCAGGTCGCCGACGAGGAGGTGGCCGCTGGAGTAGTGCAGTTTTCGCATGCGTCCAGCCTCCGAGCGCCGCCCGCGGGCCCTCAAGAGGGTTGCCGCGGGGAGGCGGCTCCTCTAATGGGCCGGGAGGTCCCGCCCGATCGGGGTCATCGCTCCGGGTGTCCGGCGCTCTCGCGGAGCTCGCGGCCGTCGGCGACGTCCTCGGCGTGCTTCTCGGCTTTCTTGTCGCTCTGCCGGGTGTCGCGGGGCGGGAGCCGGATGTGCTCCTCGGCTTCGATGCCGGCCTGCAGCTGGCGGCCGCGCTCGAGCTCGGCGTCGAACTCGGCCCCGAAGAGCAGGGCGAGGTTCGTGATCCAGAGCCAGAGGAGGAAGACGATCACGCCGCCGAGGGCGCCGTAGGTCTTGTTGTAGTTGCTGAAGTTGGCGACGTAGAACGCGAAGCCGGCCGAGGCCAGCGCCCAGACGACGAGGGCGAGGATCGAGCCCATGCTGGTCCAGCGGAACTTCGGCTGCCGGACGTTGGGGGACCAGTGGTAGAGGACCGCGACGATGACGACCATGATCACGATCAGCACCGGCCACTTGGCGATGCTCCACACGGTCAGGGCGACCTCGCCGAGGCCGATCGCGTCGCCGATGGTCTGCGCGATCGAACCGCTGAGCACGAGGATCAGTCCGGCGATCACGAGCAGGAGGACCGTCACGAGGGTGACGGCGAGCATCGTGGGGCGCAGCTTCCAGATCGGGCGGCCCTCGTCGATCTCGTAGACGCGGTTCATCCCGCGCCCGAACGCGCCGACGTAGCCGGAGGCGGACCAGAGGGCGCCGAGGACACCGGTGACGAACGCCAGGCCGGCGGCGGGGCTGGAGGTGAGCTCCTGGATCGGGCCGCGGACCGTGTCGAGGACGTCGGCGGAGACGAATCCGCCGAGCAGGTCGAGGACCGTCGAGGTCGTCGTCTCGGCCTGGCCGAAGAGGCCGAGGATCGAGACGATCGCGAGCAGCCCGGGGAACAGCGCGAGGACGGCGTAGTAGGTCAGTCCCGCCGCGATGTCCGTGCACTGGTCGGCGCCGAACTCGCGGAGCGTCTTCTTGAGGACGTAGCCCCACGAGCGCTTGGTGACGTCCGTCGGTCCGTCGGGCTTGCGGGAGTCGTCGGGGTCGGGCGCGGTGCGGTCGCGCTCGGTGCTGGTCTGGGCCACGGTCGTCCTCCATCTCGAGCGTCTGCGGATCGTCGGGGACGGAAGGACCGCCTGCGATCGCTCCGAGCCCCGACGACGCCGTGCTCGCCACCGACCGTAGGAGCGCCGGACGCTCAGGGCAGGACGGTTGACAGCCGCCCGTCGAGTCCGGTGGGGGAGGTGTCCCGCGGTGGAGCCCGCGCTCAGAGCTGCGCGAGCAGCCTCTCGCACGCCTGCTCGCAGCGGCGGCAGGCCTCGGCGCAGATCCGGCAGTGCTCGTGCATCCCGGCGTGCTGCTCGCAGTCGTCGGCGCAGGCGCGGCAGGCCAGGAGGCAGGCCTCGACGAGGGCGCGGACGGCCGCGGATCCGACGACGCCGCGGCGCGAGAGCACGGCGCCGGTCGCGGCGCACACGTCGGCGCAGGCGAGGTCGGTGCGGATGCAGTGGACCAGCTCGGCGACCGACTCCTCGCCGAGGCACGCGTCGGCGCAGGCGGTGCAGGTGAGCGCGCAGGCGCCGCACGCGTCGATGCACTCGGCCAGGACCTCCGGATCGACGCCGCGCAGCTCCTCGGGGTGGCTCCGGATCATGTCGCTCGTGCTGCTCATGGCGCGTCCTCTCGTCGTGACCCCGGCGGGTCGATCGGTCCGGGCGACGCTACGGGCCCGCCCGCCGCCGGGCGAGGGCCTGGCCAGGCACCGCGGCCGGTGGTAGCCGGGCCGTCAGCTCCTCACGACGAAGGCGTCGTGGATCAGGTTGCCCCCGGTCGCTGCGGGGTTCCGCGTGCTGCCGCGGGTGATCGTGACGGTGTGGGTGCCGGCGGGCAGGGTCCCGCTGGTCCAGACGGTCTGGGCGGAGCGGGTGGTGGCGCTGTAGCGGTCGACCGAGGCCACGAGGACGCCGTCGAGGCGGACCTCGTCGATCCCGGACGTGCTGGACCGGCGGCTCACCCACGAGACTCCGGTGCCGGTGAAGCGGAGGGTGGCGGAGGCGCCCCCTGTCGACGAGAAGGAGACGCCTCCGCCGCTGTCCGCGGAGGAGGAGGTCGTGGACCAGGTGCCCGTGACGGCGACGGCCGGCGAGCCGTTCTGGTGGGTGCCGGCCCCGACAGCGGCGAGCGGAGTCGCGGTGGCGGTCGGCGTCGAGGTCGGCGCGGGGGTGGCGGTCGGCGTGGGCGTGGCCGTCGGCACCGGAGTGGCGGCCCTCTTCGCGAGCACGATGGACGCCGTCGCTCCCTTGAGCCCGCTCGGCCGGAACGTGATCGTCGTCGCGGTGCTCGTCCTGCTCGTCACGCTCAGGGCGGCGCTCGAGGACACCGTGCCCGCGGTCGGCCGCGCGAGCGTCACGGTGAGCGCGCTCGTCGAGACCTGCGTCGGGTCGACGGTCGAGACGGTCACCGTGTCCGCGTCCTCCCGGATCGAGACCAGTCCGGCGCCGGTGATGCTCGCGACCCGGGTGCCTCCGACGAGCACGGGGCTCGTGGTCCCGGCCTTCCACGACACGGCGCTCACGGTGCCGGTCGAGCGGTCGCGGGCGGCGCTCAGCTGGGGGGTGTTGCTGAGCACGGTCACGTCCGGGTCCACCGCGTACGCGGCGGTCGCCGCCTCGGAGGCGCCGGGGAGGACCGTGTACGCGTAGGAGGCGCCGGTCGGGTTCGTGCCGTGGCTCGTCGTGAGGGAGTAGTAGTGGCCGGTCACCGGCGCCGTCGGACCGGCGGCGCTCACGGCGCTCCAGGCTCCGGTGCGGGTCCGCCCCTGCGCGGTCAGGGCGATCGGCGTCGGGAAGACGTAGCCCACCGACTCCGCGGAGCCGGTGATCGAGGCCCAGCGGGCGGTGCTCGTGGCGGTCGCCTCCGCACCGCGGAGGACGCCGTCGACGCGGAGCCTCGCATCGGGAGCGACGTCGCGGCGGTCGTCGATCACCGTCTCCGCGCGCCGGCGCGCCCCGTCCCAGCCGGTCCCGGACATGTCGGTCGCCGTGATCCCGGAGCCGAGCGCGAGGATCTCGTCGTCGAAGGTGAACCAGGCCTTCTTCGCGACCAGGCTCACCGACGCCGCGTCGAAGTCGAGCGCCGCGATCCCCGTCCGCCGCGACGGGCTCTCGAGGCTCCCGGTGAAGGTCGTCGTCGGGCGGGACGACGCGCCCTCGCCCGCGCTCCGGACGATCGTGTCCTCGGTGGTGCCGGGCATCCGGTACGGGTTCGCCGTGGCCCAGTAGCCGTCGTCGTACTGGCGCCCGCTGCCCAGGTGGAGCGAGGTCGCGCCGTCGCCGGTGTACCAGCCGCTGCGGTTCTCGCCGTTGAGCGACTCGTAGCGCGCGATCCGCGTGCTCGACAGGCCGACGGCGAAGCCCGAGGTCGCCGTGGTCCGCGTGAAGCGGTCCATCCCGGCGAAGGCCCGGACGCCCGAGCCGATCGGGGTCGCGGTCAGGCCCGTGTCGGCGAGGACGAGCCGCGCGCGCACGACGTCGCTGACGGACCCGGCCGTCTCGATGCTCACGGGGCTGCCGGAGTTGCAGGCCAGCCAGCTCTTCGCCAGCGCGTTCGTCCGTGTCCTGGCCGAGGGAGGGGCGCTGTCGGCGAGGCGCAGCACCGCCGCCTGCAGCTGGACGCCGACGTCGCCGTCCTCCGACTCCGCCCGCGCCGTCTCGCGGCCGCGGACCGTCGACATCACGGCGCCGCACCAGGTGACGGGGGCGAAGGAGGAGGCGAGCCGGTCGTACACGCCGAGCCCCTCCGGGCTCGTGATCTCCCAGCGGGAGCCGTCGAGCAGCGAGTACAGGTCGTCGAGGGTGTCGAGCATCGAGAGCCCGTACCCGCCGCTGTAGGCGAAGACGCTGTGCTGCACGAAGGAGCCGTCGGCGTGGAAGCCGTCGCCGGACGCCACCGTCCGCAGCGCCGGGTCGATGCCGGCGGCCGCCTCCGCGATCTTCGCCGGCTGCTTCAGCAGCACCGCCCGCCCGGCGATCACCGCCGCCGTCCAGACGCGGTTGGCGCCGGTCCGGGTGACGGTGTCGGCGAAGCGCGTCGAGGCCGACAGGTAGGCCTGCACCTGCGCCGCCGAGAGGTCGGGGTAGAGGAGGGCGGTGATGCTGTTCAGCTCGAGCGGGATGCCGATCTGCTGCTCCCACCAGCGGGAGGTGCCGGTGGTGGAGCGGTTGTAGCGGTTCGCCGAGAGCCAGTCGGCGGTCGTGACGACGTCGCGGAGGAGCGCCGGGTCGCCGCTGAGGGCGGTGCCGGGGGTCTTCAGCGCGGTCGCGAGGACGGTGACCCGCTTGTAGGCGGCCCACACCTCCACCGCCGAGGTGCCCGTGACCAGATCGGGCCAGGGCTCGCCGCCGTCGGTCTCGAGCGTCGACCAGTAGCCCTCGGCCTCGGCGACGAGGCGGCCCTTCGCCGCGGCGAGGCCGCCGACGCTCCCGCTTCCCGGGATCGTGCCCGTCAGATCGGCGACGAGGGCGAGGCGCATCGCGTCGTACTCGTCGCCCGCCGAGTCGACGGCGGACGCGGTGGGCGCGGCGGCGAGCGGGAGGATCAGGACGGTCACGAGCAGGAGCGCCGCAGCGAGCGGGCTCCCGCGCCGGGGCGCGTCGGATCGAGAGGGTCGGTTCGTCTCCGCGCGCGATCGGCGGGGGGGACGCGGCTGGGTGGGCACGGGCGCTCCTGAGGCGACGCCCACGAGCCTGCGGGCTTCGGGTGCTCGCGGGTCGCCGGGGGAGCGTCGGGTGAAGAGTAGGGGTCCGCTCCGTCCGGCGGCAAGAGGCGGAGGCGAGGACGGCCGGGATCGGCCACCGCCGACGCTCCCGACCGCGCGATCTGCGACAGCCGTACCCCGTGAGGGGTACAGAGGCGCCTAAGGTCCCCCACCCGTCAAGCGGGGCGATACGGTCGGAGGTGCGTGTGCGCTCCGGGGAGTCCCGGCGCGGCGCGCAGGGGGAAGGGGGCACGGATGATCGAGGCCGAGCAGGATCCGCGGCTGGTGGCGCTCGAGGCGCTCGAGATGATGGGGTCGGCTCCGGAGGAGCGCTTCGACCGGATCACGCGGATGGCCGAGGAGCTCTTCCGCGTGCCCGTGGCCGAGATCCACTTCCTCGACGACACCACGCTGTTCACGAAGTCCCCGCAGCGTCCGGACGCCGTGCTCGCGTACCCGCGCGCCGGCACCTTCTGCGACGCGACGCTCGAGAAGCGCACCACCTTCGTCGTGCCGGACCTCGGTGCCGACGATGCGTGGGCCGGGCACGAGCACGTCGCGGGGTACCCGCACGTCCGCTTCTACGCCGGGCGGCCGCTGTCGGTCGAGGGCGACCTGCAGCTGGGCACCCTCTGCCTCATCGACTTCGTGCCCCGGAGCCTCACCCCGGACGAGCGGCAGCTGCTCGAGGAGTTCGGCGAGTGGGTCGAGCGGGAGCTGCGCGACACGGCGGAGCGCGACCGCGCCGCCGACATGCAGACGCAGATGGCTCCCTCCTCCCTCCACCACCCCGCCGGCTACGAGCTCTCGGGGCTCTCGCTGCCGCGGTGGACGATCACCGGCGACTTCTACAGCTGGCGCGGCGACGACGAGACGGTCGACCTGACCCTCGTGGACGTGATGGGCAAGGGGACGGCGGCGGCGATCGTGGCCGCGTCGATCCGCTCCGCGTTCCGGGCGCGCCTGGGCGGCGACCCCGACGCGGTCGTCAGCGCGGTGAGCGCCCAGCTGCACGACGACTTCACGGCCACCGAGACCTTCGCGACCCTCTTCCACGGGCGCCTCGACACCGCGTCCGGCCGGATCGACTTCGTCGACGCGGGCCACGGGCTCACCGTCCTCCTCCGCGCCGACGGCTCGTTCCAGCGGCTCGCGGCACTGGGCCTCCCGCTGGGCATCGCGGAGGACGGCGGCTGGATCACCCAGACCGTGGAGCTCGCGGTCGGCGACTCGCTCCTGGCCTTCACCGACGGCGTCCTCGACCTCTACGACGGGACGCTGCAGTCCCTGGCGCGCGCGGTCGACCTCGCCCGCGACTCCGCCGACACCGCCGAGTTCCTGCAGGCGCTGAGGGCGCTCGCCGCCTCCGGCTCCGCGTCCGACGACATCACCGCCCTCGTGCTGACCCGCACGGGCGCCGACCGCTCCGCCGAGAAGGACCCCGCATGACGTTCACGACCGAGACGATCGCCCCCGACATCGCCGTGCTGCGGGGGGAGGGGCGGCTCAACGCGGCCTCGGCTCCGGAGCTGCGCTCGGCCGTCCGCCGGGCGATCGACGAGGGCAGCCCCCGCATCGTCGTCGAGCTCAGCGCGGTGACGTTCATGGACTCCTCGGGTCTCGGCGCCCTGGTCGGCGCTCTCAAGACCGCGCGGCAGGCGGGCGGCGACCTGCGGATCGCGGCGCCCAGCGAGCAGGTCGTGATGGTGCTGCAGCTGTCCAACCTGGACCGGGTGCTCACCCTCTTCGACACGGCCGGCGACGCGTACCGTGACTGAGCGCAGCGTCGGGTTCCGCACGCCCCCGGGCGACACCGAGGTCGTCCACGAGATGCTCGCCGAGCTCTGGGGCGAGCGCCCGGACCTGCCGACCCGCGACCGCATGGCCGTCGAGACGGCGCTGGTCGAGCTGGTCGACAACGTCATCCAGCACGCGACGTCGACGACGACGATCGTCTGCCGCCTCGTCGTGCGCGTCGAGGGAGACGCGATCCACGCGGAGCTGGTCGACACGGCCGATCCGCCGGACATCGGCACGGGGCCGCGGGAGATGCCGGACGTCTTCGCGGAGTCGGGCCGCGGGCTCGCCCTCATCCAGGCTCTGACGACCACGTTCGAGCACGAGCGCTCGGAGGGGCGCAACGTCTGGACCCTGACCCGGGCGCTGGACTCCTAGCGACTGGCGCGGATCAGCGGATCGTGTGCGCGGTGATGACCGCGGCGGCACGCGCCAGGTCGTCCGCCATGCCGTTCAGCCCGGGGGAGGCCTTCAGCACCTCCGCGCTGACCTCGTCGTAGCGCTCGTCCACCTGCGCGAGCAGCTGCTCCCCGGAGGCGGTGAGGCGCAGGAGGACGCTGCGGCGGTCCTGCGGGTTGGCGAGCCGGTCGACGTGGCCGGCGGTCGCCAGCCGGTCGAGGAGCGCGGTCACGGCGCCCGTCGAGAGGGAGAGCTCGAGGCCCAGCCACTTCGGCGTGAGGTCGGGCGACTCGCCGAGGACCTCGAGCGCGGTGAGCTCCGAGATGCCCACGCCCACGCCCGCGGCGATGCTCGCGCGGAGGTGCCGCTGCGCGTTCTCGAGCAGGCGGAGCGACTGCCGCAGCTGCACGGCGGGCGCGTCCTGGTCGACGTCGCGCGGGGTCGGTCTCTCGGTGGTCATTCGTCCTTCTCGGGGTAGGGCTGGGGTCATCGTACGGGTCGCCCTCGGGGGTCCCGGCCTGTCACCCGGACAGGGGGTGAAAGAACGATTGCAATGTATCTTTGCCATCAAGTAACTTAGCGGTCAATCGAGTTCGGCGGAACACCAGCCGGACCCTCCCCCTTCAGCATCAGCCCGCCCCACCCGATCAGGAGTCCTGCCATGTCGACCCACACCGCCAAGTCCAAGCGCGTCCGCTTCGCTCCCCTCGCCATCGCGACGAGCATCGCCGCCGCCGCTCTCCTCTCCGTCTCGATGTCCGGCACCCTGTCCGGCTTCGTCGCGAGCATCTCCAACACCGGCAACACCGCCGCCTCCGGCTCGCTCGTCATGGAGGAGAAGTCGACCGGCGCCAGCCCCATCACCTGCCTCAGCACCGACGGCGGCTCGATCAGCACCAACACCGCGACCTGCGCGACCATCAACAAGTTCGGCGGATCGACCACGATGGTCCCCGGCCAGACCGTCACCACCGCGATCACGCTGAAGAACACCGGCACCGTCGCCGCCAACACCTTCACGCTGACCCCCGGCGCCACCTGCTCGCAGAGCAACAACGTCGCGGCCGGCGCCTCCGGCTCCGCCACCGACTTCTGCGGCAAGCTCAACGTCGTGATCACCTCCGGCGGGACCACCGTCTTCACGGGCACCGCCGCGACCCTCGCCGGCTCCGCCGTCAAGACCCTCAACACCGCCCCGGTCACCCCCGGCACCTCCACCCCCTTCTCCATCGCCGTGACCCTCGACTCGTCGGCCACCAACGCCTACCAGGGCCTGTCCGCCTCGCTCCCGCTCACCTGGACCTTCGCGAGCTGATCCCCTCTCCACCCGGCCCGGAGCGCCCCCGCGCGACGGGCCGGGGGAGGAGCGTCCCGCAGCGCTCCTCCTGCACCGCCCCCGAGAACC